>CAZUYO010000095.1:0-9730 GCA_964624725.1 uncultured Thermodesulfobacteriota bacterium | reverse complement strand
CACGGTCAAACGACCTGCGGCAGTTCGAACCATTTACGATTTACGACTCACGATTTACGAGTCACGCCCCAAGGAGTACGTCCCTTGAAACAAACGGCCAAGGCGGGCTTCGGAAAGAGGCTCTTCGAGTTCTTCGCATCGATCAAGCTCAGCGTGGTGGTGCTCATCGCGCTCGCGGCCACGAGCGTGTTCGGCACCGTGATCCAGCAGGGCAAGGAGTTCGGGACCTACGCGGCCGAGTACGGCCAGGGGTGGGCCAAGGTGATCTGGGCCCTGGGCCTCCACAACATGTACTACTCGTGGTGGTTCCAAACGCTCTTGGTTCTCCTGCTCGTGAACATCACGTTTTGTTCGCTCAAGCGCCTGCCCCACGCGATCCGGCTCATGACGTACAAGGAGCCCGTGTTCGACGGGAAGCCGGTGGCGATCCATGAACGGTGGACCACGCGGATCAAGGGGGCAGAGGGGGCGGCCGCGGCGGAGAAGCTCGAGGCGCTCCTGCGGCGACGGATGCGCAAGGTGTTTCGGGCGGAGCGGGACGGCGCCGTGTACCTGCTGGGCACCCGGGGGGGCTGGGCCCGGATGGGCGTGTATGTGACCCACTTCAGCCTGTTCCTGTTCGGACTGGGGGCGATCGTGGGGGCCCAGTGGGGGTTCAAGGGGTTCGTGAACATCGTGGAGGGCGACACCGTCTCCCAGATCCGGCTCCGGGACGGGGGGGTGAAGGACCTCGGGTTCCAGGTGCGCTGCGACGATTTCGAGGTGACCTTCTATACCGATCCCCAGGGGCGGCCCACCGGGCGGCCCAAGGATTACATCAGCGACCTCACGGTGTTGGAGAACGGCCAGGAGGTCCTGAAGAAGCGCATCGAGGTGAACGCGCCCCTGATCTACAAGGACATCTACTTCTACCAGTCCTCCTACGGCCAGGCCGGGGGCCGGTCGGCCTGGCTCACGGTGTTCGGCCCGCGGCGAAACATCCTGTTCCACCGCAAGCAGGTGGCCAAGGGGGGCGCGGTGGACCTGGAGAACGGCGACCGGCTGATCCTGCGGGACCTGACCGGGGACTTCCGGGGCATGGGGCCCGCCGTGGAGGTGGTGCTCCAGCCCGCCCAGGGGGACCCCCAAAGCACGGTGGTGTTCCAGGCCCCCCAGGGCAACCACCGGAGGCTCGGCGGGTACGTGGTGCGGGTGGACGGGGTCGAGACCCTCATGTACACGGGCCTCCAGGTGGCCTACGATCCGGGGGTGCCGCTCATCTGGGCCGGGTGCATCTTCATCACCCTGGGGTGCCTGATCGCGTTTTTCGTGAGCCATCGCCGGGTGTGGGCGCGGGTGCGGCCGGCGGAGAAGGGGGGGGTGGAGGTGTTCCTGGGGGGGAACGCCAGCCGGAACCGGATCGCCTTCGAGCAGTGGTTCCAGGACTTGTGCGCGGAAGCGCAAGAACTCTTTGAAAAATAGACCCCAAGTTGCTATAAGGGGGCCCGGATCGCGTTCCGAGGGGGCCCCTTCCACGGAGGAACGATGATCAACGATAAGCTTTTCGGGATCGCCATGATCCTCTATCTGCTGGCCACGTTCGGGTACGTGGTGTACCTGGTGCACCGCTCCAAGGTCACGGGGTGGATCGGCACGGGCCTGGCGCTCGCCGGTTGGCTCGTGAACACCGCCGCCATGGTGGTGCGCTGGATCGAGTCCCACCAGGCCGGATACGGCTACATTCCCCTCTCCAACATGTACGAGTCCATGGTGTTCTTCGCCTGGTCGATCATGCTGATCTACCTGGTGTTCGAGCGCCTGTACGGGTACCGGGCCATCGGCGCGTTCGTCGCTCCCTTGGGGTTTCTCGGCATCGCCGTAGTCTCCCTGAACCCCAGCATCTCCTCCGAGATCCAGCCCCTGGTGCCCGCGCTCCAGTCCAACTGGCTCACGGCCCACGTGATGACCTGCTTCTTCGGGTACGGCGCGTTTGCGGTGGGCTTCGGGGTGTCGATCATGTACCTGTTTCGCCACCGCACCGAGGCCCGGCTGGGCCGGGATGCGCCCGGCATCCTGCCGCCGACGAAGGTGCTGGACGATCTGGCCTACAAATCGGTCGCCGTGGGGTTCCCGCTGCTGACGCTGGGCATCCTGACCGGCGCGATCTGGGCCAACTACGCCTGGGGCACCTACTGGAGCTGGGACCCCAAGGAGACCTGGTCGCTCATCACCTGGTTCGTGTACGCGGCGTACCTCCACGCCCGGTTCACGGCCGGGTGGCGCGGCGTCAAGTTGGCGTGGCTTTCGGTGGTCGGGTTCGGGTGCGTGATCTTCACGTACTGGGGGGTCAATTTCGTGTTGTCGGGGCTTCACAGTTACGCGTCGGGGTGACGGATCGGGAGGAGGAGAAGGCCATGGACAGACGGGGGAACGATCGGGGTCGTCGGAGGATTTCTTTCGTTCGGAGAGGGGATGGACCGATGAGACACGGGATGTTGGGTGCGGTGTTGGTCGGGGTGCTTCTGATGGCGGGCGCGGCGGCGGCCCAGGAGGGGTGCGTCACCGACCAGTGCCACGCCAACATGGGCAAGGCCACCTATGTCCACGGGCCGGTGGGCGCCGGGCAGTGCGTGGTATGCCACGAGGACGGGAACCCGAACCATCCCACCAAGTCGGGCCAGGACTTCAAGCTCGCCTTCGGGGGCGGGAAGGAGCTGTGCTACGCCTGCCACGACCGCAAGGACGCGAACCGCACCGTGCACAAGCCCGTGGCCACGGGCGACTGCATCGCCTGCCACGACCCGCACCAGTCGGAGGCCGAGCTCCAGCTCAAAAAGCCCACCACGAGCGAGCTGTGCTTTAGCTGCCACGAGAACAACAAGACGAACCGGGGGTTCGTGCACGGCCCGGTGGCGGCGGGGGACTGTAACATCTGCCACAACCCCCACTCGTCGCCCTACCCGAACCTGACCGAGGAGAAGGGCGCGGACCTGTGCCTGCTGTGCCACATCGACCGCAAGGAGGAGTTCACCCGCAAATACGTCCACAAGCCGGTGGCGGAGGACTGCACGAACTGCCACAACCCCCACGCCACCGACGCCCCCTACATGCTCTACGGCGAGGGCAAGGAGCTCTGCTTCCGCTGCCACAAGGACATGAAAAAACACATCGAGGAGTCCACGGTGCAGCACACGGCCTTGAAGAAGGCTTCCTGCACCGGGTGCCACACCCCCCACTCCTCGAACTTCCCGCGCCAGCTCAAGGCGGCCACCAAGGAGATCTGCTACACCTGCCACACCGAGATGGGGGCGAAGGTCCAGAACGCCAAGTTCCTGCACGGGCCGGTCAAGCAGAACGACTGCTACGCCTGCCACGATCCCCACGGCAGCCCGTACGCGAAGGTGCTAAAGAAGCCCTTCCCGGCCCAGTTCTACATGCCCTACAAGACCGAGAACTACGCGCTGTGCTTCGACTGCCACAATAAGGACATCGCCCTGAACGAGTTCACGACGAAGCTCACGGACTTCCGGAACGGCGACCGGAACCTCCACTTCCTGCACGTGAACAAGGATCCCAAGGGCCGAAGCTGCAAGGCCTGTCACGAGGTGCACGCCGGGAACCAGGAGAAGCACATCCGCAAGGAGGTGCCGTTCGGGAAGATGTGGAAGCTGCCGGTCAACTACACCAAGACCCCCACCGGTGGACGGTGCGTGGTGGGGTGCCACAAGCCGAAGGAGTACGATCGGGAGAATCCCGTGGTGTACTAGCCGAAGGCGGGTTCCGCCCGGGGGGCGGCGGCCCCCCGGGTTTTTGTTGGGCCGGAGGGCCGGTTGATTTCGGGTTCAGGAGGATTGCCATGGGTAGATATGGGCGCTTGGCCGGCGGCTTGGCGGCGCTGGCGGTCGCGGGGGTCCTGGCCGCGTCCCCGAACACGGCCGCGGGGTTCCGGAAGGTGGAGCCCGGGCAACCCGCGCCGGAGGTGTCGCTGCAGACGGTGACGGGGGACACCGTGTCGCTCTCGTCCCTCCGGGGCAAGGCCGTCGTGCTCTCGTTCCTGCGCCAGGGCCAGGAACGGAGCGAAAAGGCCGCCAAGGCGCTGGAGGAGCTCGGGAAGGCCTTCGGGGACCGGGCGGCCGTGGTGGGGGTGGTGGTGAACCCGGGGGACGGAGACGCCAAGACCTGGTCGGAGGGCCTCGGGGTGTCGTTCCCGATCGCCGTGGATGCCGACCAGGAGGCCTACGGGACCTACGGGGTGCTGGTGGCGCCGAGCACGGGGGTGATCGACCCGGAGGGAAACTTCGTGGAAGAGGTGGGGGGGTACACGGCCGCGTTCGCCGACGAGGTGAAGGCGCTCGTGGCGAAGGCCCTGGGCGAGGAGGTCCGCGAGGAACCCGCGGCGGCGGTGCCGAAGAAGTCCGACGCCCGCAAGCAGGCGGAGCGCTATCTCCAGAAGGCGAAGCTTCTGGTCAAGCGGAGGATGCCCGAAAAGGCGGTGGAGTCGGCGAGGGAGGCCGTGAAGGCGGACGACACCTACGCCGAGGCCCACGAGCTCCTGGGGCTCTGGCTCCTGGACGCCTCGCCCGACAACGTGGACGAGGCCGAGGCGCATCTGAAGCGGGCGATGGAACTCAACCCCCGCAGCGCCGGGGCAAAGGTGGGGCTCGCGCGGGTGATGGGGATTCGCGGCAACGTGGACGAGGCGGCCCAAACCCTGGAGGAAGCGGCCCGCATCAGCCCCAAGCCCGAGCGGATCTACTACGAGCTCGGCCGGATCTACGAGGGGGCGGGGCGGTTCGAAAAGGCCGTGGAGGCGTACCGGAAGGCGCTGGAAAAGCTGCTCCACTGAGGGTGGGGTAAGGAGAGTCAGCCATGGCGGGTCGACGGTTGGGGGTGTTGCTGGGGCTTTTGGTGCTGCTGGCGGTGGCGCCGGCGGCGGCGGCGTTCAAGTACGTGGAGGTCGGCCAGAAGGCGCCGGAGTTCGCCCTCAAGACCCTGGACGGCACCGAGATTCGGCTCGCCGAAAAGGTGGGGGCGAAGGCCCTCGCCGTGGTGTTCTGGGCCACCTGGAGCCCCCGGAGCAAGGCGTTGCTCCAGGACCTGGCCGCGGTGTACGGCGACCGCCACGACAAGGGATTCGAGGTGCTTGCGGTGAACGTGGACCACGAGCACCTGGACGCCGAGACCCGCGCCGCCGTCGAGGAGACGGCAAGCGGCCTGCCGTTTCCCGTGGTGGTGGACGAGGGGCTCGCCACGTATTACGCGTACGGGGTGGTGGCGACCCCCTCGGTGGCCCTTCTGGACGACGCGGGAACGGTCCGCTACGCGTTTGCCAGTTACTCCACGGCCACGAAGACCGATCTCAAAGAGGCCGTGGATGCGCTCCTCGGCATCGCCCCGGAGGCCACGGCCCGCGTCGCGGTGAAAAAGCGCGACTACGTGCCCCCCAAGAAGGCCACCCTCCACTACCAGAAGGCCCAGGTGCTGATCCGGCGGGGCATGGCCCGCAAGGCCGTGCGCGACCTGGAGAAGGCGGCGAAGCTGGACCCCAAGTGGGCCGACCCGCGGGTGCTCCTGGCCCGCATCTATTTGGAGCGATCCCGGAAGAAACCGGGGCTTCTCCAGAAGGCCGAGACGGTGCTGCGGGAGGCGCGGGAGATCCAGCCCAAACACCTCCAGACCCTGGGGCTGCTGGCCGAGGTGCTGGAGGCGGAGGCCAAGCACGACGAGGCCCTCGGGGTGGCCGAAGAGGCGCTCGCCATCGAGCCCGCGTACACGCCGGCCCTGGTGGTGAAGGCCCGGAGTCTGCGCACCCTGGGACGCCACGACGAGGCGGCCAAGGCCATCGACGCCGCCCTGGAGCTCGACCCGCGAAACCCCAGGGTTCTCGCGGAGAAGGGGGAGATCGCCGCCGCCCAGGGGCGGTGGGACGAGGCCGCGGCCTCGTTCCGGCAGGCGGTGGAGTTGGCCTGGCGGGCCCGGGGAGAGGGGTAGCCGATGCCCGAATGGGTCCTGGAAATCCGGGATCTCGTCTGGGATCCCAACTTCATCCCGGTGGCGATCGGGCTTGTGATTCTGCTCACGGTCGGCACCGGGCTCTGGAACACCCGGTGGCGCAGGACCGCGTGGCTGGTGGGGCTTGCGCTCATGGGGGTGACCCTCTACCTGGGGATCGCCCGGCACGAATGGGGAGAGGTCCTCTTCAACGGACAGCTGCTCTGACTGAGCTGCATCGGGGTCGGGTGACCCCCGGTTCGGTGAGCAGGAGTCGGAGTCGCAAAGGGGCGGTCGGGGTGCGCGCCGCCCGTGACCTGGGACGGGGGAGGGGGTCGCCCCCTCACGTCCTGGCCTTCTAGCCTTCCAGCTTCGATCGGGAACCCGCGTGATCCGAATCCGAACGCGACGGTTTTTTCAAACCGGCATGTCCCTGGGCATCAACGGGTACCTTCCCGGGTACTGGGCCAAGGCCGTGTACCAGGGGGCGGCCAAGGGGTTCTGTGTGCCGGTGCTGAACTGCTACGCGTGCCCCTCGGCGTTTTTCTCGTGCCCCATCGGCACGCTCCAGCACTTCATGGTGGTGCGGGCCATCCCCTATTACACCCTGGGGTTCCTCGGCCTGATCGGGGGGATCGTGGGACGGATGCCCTGCGGGACCCTGTGCCCCTTCGGGTTCTTCCAGGAGCTGTTGTACAAGCTGCCGTCCCTCAAGATCAAAATTCCCAAGTACCTCCGGCCGTTTCGGTTCGTGGTGCTCGTGATGCTCGTCTTCGTGGTGCCCTGGATCACGGCGGAGAACTGGTTTTCCAAGCTCTGCCCCATGGGCACCCTCATCGGGGGGTTGCCCTGGGTCACGATCAGCCCCGAAGTGCGCACGATGATCCGGGATCTGTTCTGGATCAAGGTCGCGATCCTGATCTTCTTCGTGGCCTCGTCCGTGGTGGCGAAACGGCCGTTCTGTCAGACCACGTGCCCCCTGGGGGCCCTCTACAGCCTGTTCAACCGGGTGAGCCTGGTGCGGCTCCAGTGGAACCCCGCGCTTTGCACCCACTGCGACAAGTGCTATGAGGTCTGCCCCATGGAGATCCGGCCGTACGAGGGCGAGAACACCGGGCATTGCATCCGGTGCCTCGACTGCACGGCCTGCGAAGCCCTCACCGTGACCACCGTGCTCAACCGGGCCCCCTCTCCCGAGCCGGACCGCCTCCCCGGTTCGGCCCTCACCTGATCGCGCAGCAGGTCCCTTCGGTGTTTCGCACCTCGCTCAGCTTCAAGATCAACCTGGCGATCGTGATCGTGCTCGGCCTCGTGCTGGGCGGGGCCACGTGGCTCAACGTGCTGGCCCAGAACCGGCAGGCCGTGGAGAACACGAAGACCCAGGCGCGGATCCTTTCGAAGACCCTCACGAACATCATCCGGATCGACATGGAGGGCCGCTGCCAGAAGGACGTGATGAAGGTCATCCGGATGATGGGGCAGTTCCAGGACATCGAGACGATCCGGATCTTCAACGCCGACGGCATGATCATGCACTCGGCCGAGCCCGGCGAGATCGGCAAGGAGGTGGACGAACTCGTCTACAACGTGTTCACGAGCCCCGACCGGTCGAAGCCGTTTAAGAGCGAGGAGAGGGGGCACCGCAGCTTCTGCATGGTCGAGGTCATGTACAACGAGCCCAAATGCCACACCTGCCACGACCCCCAGAAGGAGATCGTGGGGGTCCTGGAGGTGTGCCTCAGCATGGCCCAGACCGAGAGGCACATCCGGCAGAACGCCCGGTTCATGGCGGCCTCCACGGTGATGAGCCTTCTGCTGGTGACCGGCGCGATCAGCTTTCTGCTCCACCGCATGGTGAACCGTCCGGTGCGGGAGCTTGCGGAAACCATGAAGGAGGTGGAGCGGGGGAACCTGAATGTGCGAAGCCGGGTGGGGGGCAACGATGAGCTCGGCCGGCTGGCCCGCAGCTTCAACTCCATGATCGCCCGCCTGGACGAGACGAGCCGGGAGGTGGAGCGGCTTCACCGGGAGCAGATGATGCGGGCCGAGCGGCTGGCGTCCATCGGCGAGATGGCGGCCAGCGTGGCCCACGAGATCAAAAACCCGCTGGCCGGGCTCGCCGGGGCGGCCCAGGTGCTGGCCCAGGGGTTCGGCCCGGACGACCCCCGCACCCCCGTGGTGCAGGAGATGCTCAAGCTCATCGACCGGCTCGACAAGACGATCCGGGATCTCCTGAGCTTCGCCCGGGAGTCGGTGCCCAACTGGCAGCAGGCGAACCTGAACGATGTGGTGGAGGAGTCGGTGTTCTTCGTGGACCGGGAGGAGGGGGGAGCCCGGGAGCAGGTGGACCTGGATCTCGACCCGACCGTGCCGGAGATCCCGATGGACCCGCAGCAGATCCAGCAGGTGCTCCTCAACCTCATCCTGAACGCGCGCCACGCCGTGGGCAGCCGCGGGCGGGTCACCGTGCGGACCCGGGCGCGGCCGACCGTGGCCGGGGAGGCGGGGCCCTCCGGAGACGGCTGGGTGGAGGTGGTCGTGGAGGACGAGGGCCCGGGGATCCCGGCGGAGAAACTGGTGGAGATCTTCAAGCCCTTCTACACCACGAAGAACCAGGGAACCGGCCTGGGGCTGCCGATCTGCCGGAAGATCGTCGAGGCCCACGGGGGCAAGATGCACGTCGAGAGCCGGGTGGGCGTGGGGTCGAAGTTCTACGTGTGGTTGCCCACCGAGCGCAGGGAGGAGGCGGCATGAGGGGATGGACCTGGGCCGCCCTGGGCGCGGCCGTCCTTCTCGCGGGGTGCGGCGTGGCCAAGGAGGAGTACCTCAAGGCCGTGGACCGGGCCGGCACCCTGGAGGCCCGGCTCCGGGCCACCGAGCAGGAGCTGGAGGCGGAGCGGAAGGGCAGGGCCGAGGCCGAGGAGGCGTTGGCCCGGTGCCGCGAGGAGCGGGCGGATCTGGACGGGAAGGCCCGGGACCTGGCGGCGCGCCTGGCCGACGCCGAGGCCGAAGCGGCCCGGTGGCGGGATCGGACCAAGGAGCGGGAGGCGGACCTCGACCTGTGCGGCAAGGCCCGGCAGGAGGCGGAATCGCGGGTGGAGGCCTGCGAGCGCCGCCGGGAGGAGGAGCTCACGGCGCTGCGGGCCGAGAAGCTCGATGTGGAGTCCCGGCTCGAGGCCTGCCGGGCGGACCTTGCGGACCTCAAGGCGAAGCTCGAGCTCGTGGAGGCCGAGCGGCGCCGGGCCGAGCAGGAGAAGCGCGAAAAGCTCGACGAGGTGTCCCGCACCTACCAGGGGCTCTTGCAAGGGATGGAGAAGGAGGTGGAGGAGGGGCGGGTGGTGATCGAGCAGCTCAAGGGCAAGCTCTCGGTCAAGGTGCTCGACGAGATCCTCTTCGATTCGGGGAGCGCCCGGATCAAGCCCGAGGGCGAGGAGGTGCTGCGGCGCCTGGGTGAGGTGCTCAAGGCCCAAACCGACAAGGCCATCGTGATCGAGGGCCACACCGACAACGTGCCGATCTCGGGGGCCCTGGCCGAGCGGTTTCCCACGAACTGGGAGCTCTCCACCGCCCGGGCCACGAGCGTGGTGCGGTTCCTCCAGGACCAGGTGGGGGTGGAACCGGAGCGGCTGTCGGCCGTGGGGTTCGGGCCCTACCGGCCGGTGGCGTCCAACGACACCCCCGAGGGCCGGGCCCGGAACCGGCGGATCGAGATCAAGCTCGTGCCCCTCGAAGCCCCCCTGTTCGCCCCGCCGGAGGGTTC
>CAZUYO010000094.1:0-9818 GCA_964624725.1 uncultured Thermodesulfobacteriota bacterium | reverse complement strand
GACCCCTACCGGGTGGTGCCGGCGGGAACCTCGTTTTCCGCCCCCCACGCGGCCGGGGTGGCGGCGCTTTTGCGGAGCGCGTTTCCCGACGCCACCGCCGCCCAGGTCCGCGAGGCGCTCCGGGCCGGCGCGAGGGATCTGGGGGATCCGGGGCCGGACGATGTGTCGGGGTACGGCCTGGTGGACGCCGTGGCGGCGTACGAAGCCCTGCTCGCCTTCGAGTGCACCGACGCCGACGGCGACGGGTATTCGGCCCAGGGCGGGATCTGCGGGCCGGTGGACTGCGACGACGGGGATCCGGCGGTGCATCCCGGGGCGGCGGAGGTGGCCGGGGACGGGGTGGACCAGGACTGCGACGGCGCGGACGCAGTACCGGCGGACCCGCCCGCCTCGGGATCCGGCGGGGGCGGTGGAGGGGGAGGGTGCTTCCTGACCGCACTCGACCGGTTTGCCGGGCCCTAGGGATTCCCGTATTCTTTGTGGAATACCGAGGACCGTCTATTCTTACGGGAGGAGGAACAACATGAAAGGACGATGGGTTCGGGCCGGATTCGCGATCGTGGCGCTCCTTGCGGTGTTGGGGATGGCCGGGTGCGCCGGAACCCCGCAGCGCGCCGAGACGACGGCGCGAAGGGATCTCCTGTACATCTGCGACTGCGGCCCCCAGTGCACCTGCAACACGGTCAGCACCAAACCCGGCAAGTGCGCCTGTGGCCGGGAACTCAAGGAGGTCCACGTCCTCAAGGTGGAGGGCGACGAGGCCATCGTGTGCACCTGCGGCGGCGGGTGCGCGTGCAGCCTCGACCCCAAGGATCCCACGAAGTGCGGGTGCGGGAAGCCGGTGAAGCGGGTGAGCCTCAAGGGCACCGGGATCTACTTTTGTAACTGCGGCGGGTCGTGCACGTGCAACACGGTGTCCGACCGTCCCGGTACGTGCCGGTGCGGGATGCCCCTGAAGAAGGTGGACTGATGCCCCGCGCGTGGGCCGGGATCCTCGCGGCGGTGGTGCTGGCCGCGGCGGCGTGGGCGGCCGGCGCGCCGCCTTCCCCGTCCCGGGGCGAGCGCTGCCCCGTGTGCGGCATGTTCGTGGCCCCGTTTCCCCAGTGGAGGGCCGCGGTGGTGTTCGCGGACGGCACGGTGCGGTACTTCGACGGGCCGAAGGATCTGTTCCGGTACCGGGTGAACCCGGGCCGGTACGACCCCGGACGCACAGACGACGACGTGACCGCCTGGTACGTGACCGAGTACTACTCGGCCCGGCTGGTGCGGGCCGAGGAGCTGTTCTACGTGGTGGGAAGCGACGTGCTGGGGCCCATGGGGCACGAACTCGTGCCGGTGGACGGGGAGGACCGGGCCGAGGCGTTCCGGCGGGATCACGGGGGTCGCGGGATCTACCGGTTCTCGGAGATCACCGCCGAGGTTCTGTCCGAGGTCCGGTGAGAAGGGTACGCGCGTTTTTGCTGTTCACCCTCGGGGAGGTGCTCTTCCTGGGGGTCCTGGTCGGGGGGCACGGCGCCTCGGAGGTGCGGGCCTGGGCCCGCCGGGCCCGGGAGGAGCGGGCCGTGGCCGAGGCCCTCGCGCTCACCGACCTGGCGGTCTGGACCGAGGCCCGCTACACCCGGCATCTCTCCCAGGCCGACCGGTTCGCCCCGTTCCAGGACGCCCCCGGCGCCCCGGACCTCCTTCCGGCCGGTTCCCTCGTTCCGCCGCCTCCCTTCCTGCGGAGCCCGCCGCTTCCATGAGCCGGCATCTGCGACTCCTGGAGTACGCCCTCGGGGTTCTGGTGCGCCGGCCGGGCCGGAATCTGGCGGTGCTCGGGGCCTACGCCTTCACGGTGGCGGCCCTGGCCTCGATTCTGTTCCTGTCGGCCTCGCTCCGCCACGAGGCCCGGGCCGCGCTCGAGGGCGCCCCCGCCCTGGTGGTGCAGCGCCAGGTGGCCGGCCGCCACGAACTGATCCCCCTCTCCTACGCCGACGCCATCCGGGACCTGCCGGGGGTGGCCCGGGTGGCGCCCCGGGTCTGGGGGTACACCTACGACGCCCTCACGGGCGCCAACTACACGGTGCTGGGGGCCGCCGGGGCCTCGCTGCCCCCCGGGGCGGTGGAGGGCCGGTTGCCCGCGGCCCCGGGGGAGTGCGCCGTGGGCGCCGGGGTGGCCGAGGTGCGGGCCCTGGGGCTCGGGGACGACCTCATCCTGGTGGACGCCGGGAACGTGGGCCGGGGGTTCGAGGTGGTGGGGATTCTGCGGCCCGCCTCGGCCCTGCTCACCAACGACCTGGTGCTCCTCACCGAGGCCGACGTGCGGGAGTTCTTCGGGATCCCCGCCGACCGGGCCACCGACCTGGCCGTGGCCGTGCCGAACCCCTCCGAGGTGAACACCCTGGCCCGGAAGATCCGGGCCGCGCGACCCGACACCCGGCCCATCTCCCGGGCCGAGATCCTCAGGACCTACGACGCCGCGTTCCACTGGCGAAGCGGCATGCTTCTGGTGGCCCTGCTCTCGGCCCTGGTGGCGTTCGTGGTGTTGGCCTGGGACCGGGCCTCGGGCCTCGGGGCCGAGGAGCGCCGCGAGATCGGCATCCTCAAGGGGATCGGGTGGGACACGGCCGAGGTGCTGGAGGCGAAGGCCCTGGAGGCCCTGGCGCTCTCGGGCACGGCGCTCCTGCTGGGGCTCGCGGCGGCGTACCTGCACGTGCACGTTTTCGGGGCTCCGCTCCTGCGCCCCGTGCTCCAGGGGTGGTCGGTGCTCTTCCCGGCCTTCCGGCCGGTGCCGGCGGTGGGAGCCGGGGACCTCCTGGCGGTGGCGTTCCTGTCGGTGGGCCCCTACGTGGCCGCCACGGTCGTGCCCTCGTGGAAGGCCGCCGTGACGGACCCGGACGCGGTCCTGAGGGGATGATCGTGGGGGGCTGGGAGATCGCGCTCGACTCGGTCACGAAGACCTACCACCCCGGCCGGCCCAACGAGGTGCGGGCCCTGCGGGACGTGAGCCTGCACATCGCCGAGGGCGAAACCGTGGCGCTGGTGGGCCCCAGCGGGTCGGGCAAGAGCACCCTGCTCGCGGTGCTGGGGTGCATGACCCGTCCGACCTCGGGGAGGGTGCGGGTGGGGGGCCGGGAGGTTTCCCGGCTGCCGGAGCGGTTCCTGACCCGGGTGCGGCGGGAGACGTTCGGGTTCGTGTTCCAGCAGTTCCACCTGGTGCGCGAACTTTCCGTTCTGGAGAACGTGGCGCTCCCCCTCTACCCCCTGGCCCTTTCGGGCCGCGAGGTGCGCCGCCGGGCGGAGGAGGCCCTGGAGCGGGTGGGGCTCTCGGGCCGGCGGGACGCGAAGGCGAAGCTCCTGTCCGGGGGGGAGCAGCAGCGGGCGGCCCTGGCCCGGGCCCTGGTGAACCGCCCCCGGGTGATCGTGGCCGACGAGCCCACGGCCCACCTGGACTCGGCCCTGTCCCGGGAGGTCCTGGGCCTCCTGGGGGAGATCGCCGCCGAGGGCCGCACCCTGGTGCTCGCCACCCACGATCCCCTGGTGTTCGAGAACCCCCTGGTGGGCCGGCGGATCCGGCTGCGGGACGGCCGGGTGGAGGGCGAGGAGGCGCTCCGTTGATCCTCCAGCCGGGGGTGCTGGCCCTGGCCGCGGCCGGGCTCGTGGAGGCGTTCCTGCTCGGGGTGGGGGCCTGGGTCGCCGCGGGTGTGCTGCGCGGGTGGGACCCGGCCTCGGCCGGCGAGCGCCAACTGCGGCTGGAGCGCCGGATGGACCTGGCCTCGGCGGCCGTGCGGTGGGCCCTGGGCCTCCAGATCGCGGGTCTCGTGGCGTTCGTGTTCGTGGCCGACGAACTCCACCCCCTGTTGACCGGCGCCATGTGCGCCACCGGGGTCCTGAACGCAGATTCCCTGGGCTGGCCGGCCCTGGGCGTGAAGCTCGCGGCGGCGGCGATGGCGGGGGTGTGGCTCGCCCTCGACCGCATCGACCGGGCGGTGGAGACCCAGCCCATGACCCGGGCCAAGGCGGCGCTGCTCCTAGGGATCGTCCCGCTCGCGGCGCTGGACCTGGGCCTGACCCTGGGGTTTTTCGGCCGGCTGGACCCCCAGGTGATCACCTCGTGCTGCGGGGCGCTCTTTTCGGCCGACGGGAGCGGCCCGGCCGCGGACCTGGCTTCGGTGGAACCCCGCACGGGCCTGGCGGTTCTTTTCGGCGCCGGGGCGCTGCACGGGGCGGCGGGGTTTTGGGCCCTGCGGTCCCGGGGGGAACGGGTGTGGGGCCTTCTTGCGGTCACCGCGGCCGGCCTCGGCCTGGCCGGCGCGGCCGGCATCGTCTCGGCGGTGGGGCCCTACGTCTACGAACTCCCGTCCCACCGCTGCCCGTTCGACCTCCTCCAGTCCGGGTACGGGTTCGTCGGCTACCCGCTGTACCTGTCGCTCGGCGGGGCCGTGTACTGCGGCGTGCTTCCCGCCCTCCTCGGGTTCGCACGGAACCGGGCCGGGGCGGTGGTGGGGCGGTACCGTGCCCGGTGGGCGCGGTGGTCGGTGGGGTGGGCGCTCGCCTTCGTGGCGCTGTGCGCCTGGCTCGTGGCCCGAAGCGGCCTTCGTCTGATCGGATAGACCGGGAGGAAACCCGAGATGTGGAAACTGGTACGGATCTCGCTGGCCATCCTGATCGCGGCGGCGTGGGCGTGGCCCCCCCGGGCGGGGGCCGCAACCCCCTACAAGCGCTCGGTGCACGCCTACGAGGTGCCCGACGTGACCCTCGTGGACCAGGACGGTCGGGAGGTGCGGCTCCTGGAGTTGATCGGCGAGGGGCGGCCGGTGCTGGTGGACTTCATCTACGCCACCTGCACCACCATCTGCCCGGTGCTCTCGGCCGGGTTCGCCAACTTCCAAAAGAAGATGGGCGAGGACTGCCCCACCCTGATCTCGATCACCATCGACCCGGAGCACGACACCCCCGAGGAGATGACGGCGTACCTCCGGCGGTACGGGGCGAAACCGGGGTGGTTCTTCCTCACCGGGTCTCGGCCCGATATCGACCGGGTCATGAAGGCGTTTCAGGCCTACGTCCCCAACAAGATGAGCCACCTCCCGGTCACCTTCCTGCGGGTGCCGGCCACGGGGGAGTGGGTCCGGATCGACGGGCTGGTGAGCACCTCGGTGCTCCTGAAGGAGTACCGGAAGGTGATGGGGCGATGAGGGTCGGGGGAGGCTGGCGGGCCGGGCTGGTCTTGGCGCTCCTGTGCACCTTCGTCCCGGTATCGGCCCCCGCCGAACCGGACCCGGTGGCCCTGGGCCGCCGGCTGTACCGGGAGGGGATCGGGGTCTCGGGGGAGCCGGTGGAGGCGATCGTCCAGGGGGACATCCCGGTGGACGGCACCATGTTCACCTGCCAGAGCTGCCACCTCCGGAGCGGCCTGGGCTCGGTGGAGGGCACGGTCATCACCCTGCCCACCCACGCCGTGTGGCTTTACAACCCGCGGCCGGGGATCAACTCCCTGCGGCTCATCCTCGACCCCGACGGCATCCGGCCCCGGTTCGAGGAGTTGCCCCACCTGGTGCCTCCGGGGGATCTGCGGCCGGCGTACACCGACGAGTCCCTGGCCCGGGCGATCCGGTTCGGCGTGGATCCGTCCGGGGATCTCCTGTCCCCGACCATGCCCCGGTACCTCCTGGGCGACCGGGACATGGCGGCCCTTATCGCCTACCTCAAGACCCTGTCGGCCGAGTTCTCCCCCGGGGTGGACGAAAAGGCCGTCCACCTGGCCACCGTGATCGCGGGCGAGGTGCCAGAGGCGCGGCGGGAGGCCCTGCTCTCGGTCCTTCGGACCATGGTGCGCGACCACAACGCCCAGTGGCGGGCCGAGGCCCGCCGGGCCGCGAAGGGGCCCTTCTACCGCCAGGAGATGAACGTGGGGTTCCGCAACTGGGAGCTCCACGAGTGGGAACTCCGGGGACCCCCCGAATCGTGGGGAGCGCAGTTGGCCCGGCGGTACGCGGAGCGGCCGGTGTTCGCCCTGGTGGGGGGGCTGGCCGAGGGGCCCTGGGAGCCGGTGCACCGGTTCTGCGAGGAACACGAGATCCCGTGCCTCTTTCCGGTGACGGACCTGCCCGTGGTGAGCCGGACCGACTGGTACACGATGTATTTCGACAAGGGGTACGTCCAGGACGGCGAGGCCGCGGCCAAGTACCTGCGAAAAGAGCTTCCCGCCGGCGCGGGGGCGCTCCAGGTGGTGCGGCTCGATCCGCCGGGCCGCCGGCTGGCCCAGGGGTTCCGGGGGGTGTGGGAACGCACCGGCCGGAGCCTTGCGGTGCGGGAGGTTCCCGGGACGGCGGGGCCCCTGTCCGCCGGGGAGTGGGAGGAGGCGCTGCGGGGCGCCCCGGCCGTGCTCGCGTGGGTGGGCCCCCAGGACCTGCCCGGGCTGGCCGAGGCGCTCCGGGCGGTGGACCCGGCCCCGGTGGTGATCCTGCCGGGCCGGAGGTTCCGGGACGCTCTCGGCCGGATGCCCGGGGCGATCCGGGCCCGGGGCCTGTTCACCTGGCCGTACATCCTGCCCCAGGACGCGGGGCGCCGGGAGTTCGGGGTGCGGGCGTGGCTTCGGGCGCGGAAGATCCCGGAGCGGGATCTGGAGGTGCAGGAGAAGATGTACTTCGTGGCGTGGGCCCTGCCGCCCCTTCTCGCGAAGATCCGGAACCTCTGGTACCGGGATTATCTCCTCGACCGGGTGGACATGAAGCGCGACGAGGAAACCTCGATCGCCCTGTATCCCCGCCTCACCTTCGGCCAGGGCCAGCGGTACGCCTCGAAGGCGTGCTACATCGTGCGGCTCGGGGCCGGCGACCCGCCGAAACTGGAGCCCCTGACGCCGGCCGTGATCTTCTGACCCTCACCCGGAGAGCCGCTGCTCGATGGCCTTCTTGTAAAAGAGGTAATGGCCGGTCGTGGCGAACCGGCCGCAGTGCTCCCGCCGGAAGGCCTCGTCCAGGAAGAGCCGGGTCACGAACACCTCGTACTCGAGTCCCGACCGGCGCGCCTCGAGGATGCGCCGGCGCACCTCGGCCAGCGGGTTCGGGTACTGGGAGCTGTCGATCACCTGCATGCCCCAGGTGATGCGGTAGCCGGCGGGCGAGTCGGGCCCGGTGTCCCGGCGTTCGATCACGAGGCCCATGGGGCGAAGGCCCAGGGCGCGCACCCGGCTCAGGTGGTCCTGGGTGGCCGTGAACGCCCGGCAGGTGCCCTCGAAGAGCACGGTGTGCACGCGCAGAACGTCGGCGAGCGCCTTCCCCTCCACCGGGCTCCCCGGCTGGGCCGCCACGTCGGGGAACACGTTCTCCAGAAAGTGGAGGAGCTTCGCCAGGAGGTAGGGCTGGGGGTCGGCGGGGGCCTCCCAGTGGCTCAGGTTCCCCGCCTCGTCCACCACGAACACCCGGTCCCGGTCCCCCTCCCGGAGCACGAAGAGGTCCAAGGCACCGTGGCGGGCCTCGTCGAGGAGGGTCGCGATGAGGGCGAGATCCCCGGCCTGGCGTTCCACCCGGGTCTCCACCCGGCCGAAGGGGCCCACGGCCCCGAGGATCCGCAGGAGATCCTCGCGGCCGAAGGCCGTGCGGTGGGCGATCTGGTCGGGGCCGGTCTGGTCCAGCACCGAGTAGCCGCCCTCGGCCCCGCAGACGTACCTCCGCCGGGTCTCGGCCGGAAGCTCGGAGGCCAACCACCGGGCCACGTCCGGAAGCCGTCGGTCGAGGGGGAGGGCGAGGCGGTGCCCCCCCACCTTGGGGCTCGGCGCGTACACCCGCAGGCGCCCGGGGGTTCCCCGCTCCCGAAGGTAGGGCACGAAGGCCTCGTCCATGAGCCCCGCGTAGGCGCCGGGGCCGGTCCAGGTGCGGTAGAACACCTCCCCCCACGAGGTGGCCCACACCACGGCGAACCCCCCGGCCGATCCGGGTTCGCCGAGCACCACCAGATCCTCGGTGCGGGGCGGCCGGAGCAGGGTGGGGGCGTCGGGCGACCGGGCCCGCACCCGGGCGAGCACCTCGGTCACCAGACGGGCCGCGGGCTCGAGTTCGGCGCCCGTGACCCGGCGCTCGGTGTCCCAGCACCCGAGTTGGGTTCGCGGGCCGAGGAGCCCGTTGTGGGCGGCCCACACCAGGGGTTCGAGGGGGTCGTCGGATTCGCGCAGGAGGTCGTTGGCCTTCTGCTCCACGTTCGAGGGGCTCGCGTGGCCCCGGTAGAGCCGCCAGGGCGCGGCGCCGTCGGGCAGGGCCTCCCGGTAGAGGGTGAGGTGGCTCTCCTCCAGCCCGGGGGTGACGAGCCGCAGGGTTTCCACCTTGTGGGGGGCCTTCCGGTACCGGATCTGGAGCCGCCGGCCCAGCACGGTGAGGTCCCGGGGGGTGATCCGCTGGGTTTCCCCCGCGTTGTCGAGCCGGGACCGGATGCGCTGGTAGGTGCGCAGGAAGAACCGATCGAGCTCCTCGGCGAGCTCCCGGACCCGTTCGAACTTCCAGGTGCGGAACTCGTTGAGGTGCCGGAGCCGGCGGGGCCCCCACCCCCAGGCCTGGGCGTAGCGGGTCATGGTGCCCAGGTCCCCCGGGTCCCGCTCGCAGGCCTTCAGCCGGTCGGGATCCACCCGGACCCCGGCCTTCAGGTAGAAGCACCGGGCCAGGAGATCCTCGGTGGCCGGATCGCCCTGGCTGCGGTAGTGTTCCACCACGGCGTCGAACAGCACGCAGTAGGGATCCGGGGTTTCCCCGGCGTGGACCCGCCGCTTGACCTCCTCGCACAGCGGCTCGGGGGGGGCGCCCTCGGAGCAGAGGATCTTCTCGAGGAGCCCCAGCTTGAGCGCCGATTTGAAGGGCGCGTGCTCGCCCTTCACGATCTGCCACACCGTGGCGCCAAAGAGCTCCCCCAGGGGCACCCGGGCCACCGGCCCCAGATCGACGTAGGCGTCGGTGATGAGGGTGGGGTCGTCGAGGATCCGGGCGAGCTCGGCGGCGTAGCCGTCGGCGTCGAGCCCCGGGGGGAGCACCCACCACACCGGGAGCTTGCCGCCCAGGAGCACGTGGGTGCGGTAGAACTCCTCCTTGAGGATCGCGCCCATGGCCGAGCCGCATCCCTCGAGGTCGGTCTGGCCGAACCGGTTGGCCCGGATGTCGGCCGTGGACTGGAGGAACAGGTGGAACTCGGCCCCGGTGTGCCGGTTGAGCCAGGCCTCCACCTCCCGGACCTTCTGGCCGTAGGCTTCGACCGCCGACTCCGAAAGCGCCGGGCTGTGGCAGATCCACACGTCGAGGTCCGACTCCCCCGTGAATCCGATGGACCCGGCGCTGCCCATCACGGCCACCAGGTCCACGGCGGGCCGGTAGAAGGCCCCGCGCTTGATGCGGGCTTCGGGGAACAGCCGCTTCGCACGGCGAAGCGCCTCGGCCGACGGGGAGTAGTCGGCGATGCCCACCGGGCACGCCGGGTCATCCACGTGGCCCGGGAGCCCGGGTTGGTTCACGTGCAGCAGCAGCGGAAGCAGGTGGAGCGCCTCGGCCACCCGGTCGCCGGTCTGGGCCTGGAGCCGGGCGAGCCGCCGGCGCAGATGGGCCCGCGCCCGCTCCTCCCGCAGCGCCGCTTCTTCGGCAAGGGGGGTGGGGGTGTAAGCCTTTGCCGCGGATTCGCGTCTAAAGAGATGGTCGAGCAGTTTCGCCATGGTGGTTCCCTGCACCGCGCACGGTTACCCTTTTCGGCCGTCCGGACGAAAAGGATGAGGGGGCGGAGGGGGAACCACGGAGGGCACGGAGTGCACGGAGAAGAGGGTGTGAAAGCGATGGGGATGGAAGCTGCGGTAGGCCGCGGGG
>CAZUYO010000093.1:0-9831 GCA_964624725.1 uncultured Thermodesulfobacteriota bacterium | reverse complement strand
CGGCTGGTGCTCGAGGACGCCGGCGCGGCCGACGCCCAGGTGGCGGCCCTCACGCTTACCTCCGAGCGGGTCAACCTGGAGGTGGCCCGGGTGCTCCGGGAGCACTTCGACGTGCCCCGGATCGTGGCGGTGGCCGTGACCCCCGACGGGGCCGAGGCGTTTCGGGCCCTCGGGGTCGAGGTCGAAGGGGTGCTGGAACTCGGCGCCATCGCCCTTCGGAACCGCATCGAGTCCCGGGCCCGGGTGGCCCAGGGCATCGGCCTGGGGCGCGACGAGATCGTGGAGGCCGACGTGCACCCCCGGTCCCGGCTCGTGGGGAAGCCCCTCGCGGCGCTCCGGCCCCGGCGTTGGCAGGTGGCGCTGGTGTACCGGGGCGAGGAGATCGTGGTGCCCCACGGGAACACCGTGCTCCGGGGCGGGGACCGGGTCGTGCTGGCCGGCGACCCGGGGGCGCTTCGCACGGTGGTGGAACTGCTGACCCTGAGCTTCCGGCAGTTCCCCCTGGAGTACGGCTCGGTGCTCTCGGCCTGCCTCTTCGGCGGGGAGGACGACCGGTTCTTCCGGGAACTGGCCTACGTGGCCCGGGCGTTCCCCCTGGAACGGCTACGGCTCGTTCTCGCCGGCGATGCGCGGGACCGGCGGGCCGTTCTGGAATCCCGGTGGTCCGCCGCCGGGGTCGAGCCGGAGCACGTGGCCGTCGCCGAGGGGCCGCTCCCCGGGGCCTGGCCGCCGCCCCGCCAGGGCGGGGACGGGCTGGTGATGGTCTGCCGGCGCTGCCTCTTCGCCGGGGGCGTGCCGCGCACCGATGCCGGCCGCAAGGCGTTCCTCCGGGATCTGGTGGAGCAGCGGGCGGCCCCCCTGCTGCTCGCGGCCGGCACGTTCCCCTACGAACGGCTGGCCGTTCCGGCGGTGCCCGGGGTCGACGTGGAACACGCCGTGGAGGCCCTGGCCGAGATCGCGCCGTTTCTCGAAGCCGAGGCCACGGTGCTCCTGAGCCTGCCGTCCCCCCACATGGCGGCCCCGGACGACCTTCCGGACCCCGAGGAGGCCCGAAAGATCGTGGCCGAGATGGGGCTGGCGAACCGGATCGGCATCGAGGTGGACGAGCTCCCGGGGAACCCGGTGCGGGCGGCCGAGGAGGCCCTCCACGGGTACCACCTCGCGGTGCTCGACACCGGGGGCTGGAAGCGGCCGGGATTCCTGCGGTCGCTGTTCCAACCCGATCCCCCGTGGCTCGTGGTCCGCCACTGTCCGGCGAGCACCCTGCTTCTGCCCCCCGACGAGGAGGCCCTGTGAGCCCGGCGCCCCACGAGGGGGTCAACCCCGAACACCTGGGGCTGTTCCTGATCGTGGGCGGGGCGGCCCTGGCGCCCTTCGTGTCGCGGCGGCTTCGGGTGCCGGCCCCGGTGCTCGAGATCCTCTACGGCGCCGTGCTCTTCCACACCCTGCTCCGGGGCCAGCCCGAGTGGTTCCGGCTCCTGCGGGAACTGGGGTTCCTCTACCTCATGTTCATCGCGGGCATGGAGCTCGACCTCCGGGCCATGGCCGGATCGCGCCGGCCCCTGGCCTACGCCCTGGCCGCGGCGGCCTCCCTGGGGGGCGCGTCGCTCGGCTTCTGGGCGGCCGGGGCCCCGGCGTACCTGGGGTTGTGCGTGGCCATGGTCTCGGCCGGCATCGTGATCCCGGTGCTCAAGGAGACCGGGCATGCCCGCACGGCCCTGGGCCGCGACCTCATCGGGTTCGCCCTGGTGGGGGAGGTGGTGTGCATCCTGGTGCTCACGGCGGCCGACTCCTACGCGGCCCACGGCGTGTCGGTGCACGCCCTGTGGATGCTCGCGAAACTCGCCGGACTCCTCGGGGCCGCGGCCGTGGCCCTCCACGTCATCTATCTGCTCGGCTGGTGGCATCCCGACTGGGTCGAGCGGGTGATGACGAGCCAGGACCCCGCCGAGGAGGGCATCCGGGGCGTGATCGTGCTCGCCTTCGCCGGGGCCGTGCTGGCCGAGGCGGCCGGGGTCGAGCCGATCCTGGGGTCGTTCATGGCCGGGCTCATCACGAGCTACGTGTTCCCCAACAAGGGGCTTTTCGAGGACAAGGTGAACGCCGTGGGGTTCGGGTTCTTCACCCCGTTTTTCTTCGTGGGGGTGGGCGCCGACCTGCCCCCGGCCCTGCTGACCGACCCCGGGGTGCTGGCCTGGGCCGGGGCGCTCACCCTGGCGGCCCTGGCGGCCCGGGCCCCGGTGGTGGCCCTGGCCCCCCGCCTCGGCCACTCGCTGCGCGACGGGGGAGCCATGGCGCTCCTGCTCGCGGCCCCCCTCTCGATGATGGTGGTGGCCGGAGCCCTCGGGGAGCGCATGGGCCTCTTGACCCCGCGGCTCACCGGGGCCCTGGTGTTGGCAGCCATGGCCTCGAGCCTTATCTTCCCGTACCTGTTCCGCCAGGTGGCCGCCCCCCCGCTTCCCGATCCAGACCGGAGGTGACGCGCCATGCCGACCGACTGCCGACCGTCCGGCATCCGCAACGTGGGGTTCGTCTCCACCCGCATCGCCGGCACCGACGGGGTGTCGCTGGAACTCGACAAATGGGCCCGGGTGCTCGAACGAAACGGGTACCGCTGCTTTTACCTGGCCGGGGAACTCGACCGGCCGGCCGACCGCTCGATGCTGGTGCCCCGGTTCCACTTCCTCCACCCCGAGATCCTGGAGCTCCAGGCCGTGCTGTTTGGCCGCAAAACCCGGCCCCGTTGGGCCAGCGAGCGCATCCGGGAGCTCGCCGCGGAGTTCAAGGAGGCCCTCTACGCGTTCCGGGACCGGTTCGAGATCGACCTCCTGATCCCCGAGAACATCCTGGCGATCCCGGTCAACATCCCCCTGGGGCTCGCCACGGCCGAGTTCATCGCCGAGACCGGCATCCCCACCATCGCCCACCACCACGATTTTTCCTGGGAACGCGACCGGTTCCTGGTGAGCGCCTGCCGCGACCTCCTGGACGCCGCGTTCCCGCCGGATCTTCCGAGCATCCAGCACGTGGTGATCAACTCCCCGGCCGCCGAGCAACTGGCCCACCGCCGGGGCGTGTCGAACACCGTGGTGCCCAACGTGTACGACTTCGCCAATCCCCCGCCGCCTTGCGACGCGTACTGCCGGAGCCTCCGGACGCGGCTCGGGTTCGGGGACGACGACGTCCTGGTGCTCCAGCCCACCCGGGTGGTGCCCCGCAAATGGATCGAGCGGTCCATCGAGATCGTCCGCTACCTCCAGCTCCCCAAGCCGCGGCTCGTGATCTCCCACGGATCGGGGGACGAGGGCGACGAGTACACGTTCCGGGTCCGGGAGTACGCCGAGAACCTGGGGGTCGAGCTCGTCTTCATCGACCACCTCATCGCCCCCGAGCGGGGCACGAACGACCGGGGAGAGCCCCTCTACACCATCGACGACGCCTACCGGGCCGCGGACCTCGTGACCTACCCCAGCGGCTACGAGGGGTTCGGCAACGCGTTCCTGGAGGCGATCTACTTCCGCAAGCCCATCGTGGTGAACCGGTACTCCATCTATGTGGCCGACATCGAACCGAGGGGCTTCGACACCATCGAGATCGAGGGGTTCGCCACCCGCCGGGCCGTGGACCGGATCCGGGAGGTGCTGTCGGATCCGGAGCGGCGCGCGGCCATGGTGGACCGAAACTACGAGATCGCCCGCAAGTTCTTCAGCTTCGAGGTGCTCGAGGAGAAGCTGCTCCACCTCATCCGGTGCTGCAACGGCCAACTCCTGGAACCCTGAACCCCGGAGCGACGCGATGTCCGGTTCCCAACCCAAGCTCCCGATCGCCCTCGTCCACTATTCCTGCCCGCCGGTGGTGGGCGGGGTGGAGGAGGTGGTGCGCCAGCAGGCCTCCCTGTTCCGGCGCCACTTCCACCCGGTGAAGATCGTGGCCGGCGCCGGGGGGCCGTTCACCGACGAATACCCCGTGGAGATCAACCCCAAGCTGGGGTCCCGGTACGAGCGGGTGGCCCGGGCCCAGGAGATCGGCCGCGAGGACCCGCGCACGCTGGACCGGGTGACCGACGAGGTCCACGCCTACCTGGCCGAGACCCTGGCCGGGTTCGAGGTGGTCATCGCCCACAACGTGCTGGCCATGGCCTACAACCTGCCCCTGGCCCGGGCCCTCCATCGGTTGGCCGACGAGGGGGCGATCCGGGTGGTGGCCTGGAACCACGACAGCCCCTTCTTCTACGACCACATGGCCCCCCGGCTCGCGCACCCCGTGTGGGAGATCCTGCGCCGGCACAACCCCAACGTGACCTACGTCACCATCACCGAGGCCCGGCGGGAGCAGTTCCAGGCCCTTTACGGCCCCGGCGCCGAGATCCACGTGGTGCCCAACGGCATCGACCCGATCCGGTTCTTCCGGCTCGACCCCACCACGGTGCGGGTGATCCAGGAGCAGCGGTTGTTCGAGGCCGACTTCCTGCTGGTGCACCCCTCCCGGCTTCACCCCCGCAAGAACATCGAGCTGTCGATCCGGGTGGTGCGGGCCCTCCAGGACAGGGGGCTCAAGGCCCGGCTCCTGCTGACCGGGGCCTACGACCCCCACGAGGAGAAGACCCTCGCGTACTACCGGACGCTCCGGACCCTCGCCCGGGATCTCGGGGTGCTCGACGACGTGCTGATCATGGCCGAGTACCGGTTCCGCAGCGGGGAGCGGCTCACGGCCGACCGGATCACGATCCGGGACCTCTACCTCCTGGCCGATGTGCTCTTTCTCCCAAGCCTCCAGGAGGGGTTCGGGATCCCGCTCCTGGAGGCCGGCATGATCAAGCTGCCCATCGTGTGCTCCGACATCCCGCCGTTCCGGGAGATCGGGGGCGACAACGTGACCTACTTCGGCCTCGACGAATCCCCGGAGGCCATCGCGGAAAAGGTGCTCGCCATCGCCCGGAGCAACAACACCCAGAGCATGTTCCGCCACGTGATCCGCCACTACGTGTGGGACAACCTCTACACGAGGGAGATCCTGCCCCTGCTCGAACGGACGGGCGGCTTGACTTCGAGGGCCGCCGGGCTATCTTCTCGCCGACGTTCGCCCGTTTTTCCACGCAGAGAGGAGGAGAGTTCATGAACGCGATGACCGAAGCCAACCTGAAGAGCGCGTTCGGCGGGGAGTCCATGGCCCACATGCGCTACCTGCACTGGGCCGATCTGGCGGAGAAGGAGGGGTTCCCCGGGGTGGCCCGGCTGTTTCGGGCCGTGGCCCGGGCCGAGTGGATCCACGCCGGCAACCACTTCCGGGTCCTGAAGGACCGGGTGGGCGACGCCGCCGTCACCGCCGGGGGAGGGTTCGGCTACCAGACCACGAGCCAGGCCCTCCAGGGCGGCATCGACGGCGAGACCTTCGAGATCGAGCAGATGTATCCGGTGTACAAGCAGGTGGCCGAGTTCCAGGGCGAAACCGCCGCGGTCCGCAGTTTCCACTACGCCCTGGAGACCGAGAAGGTCCACAAGGCGCTCTACGAGGAGGCCAAGGCCGCCGTGGACCAGGGCAAGGACATCTCGTTCGGCACCCTCCACATCTGCCCGGTGTGCGGGTACACGGTGAAGGGCGACGCCCCCGACACCTGCCCGGTGTGCGGCTGCGCCAAGGAGAAGTTCGAGGCCCACGAGGTGTGACCGGGGGTCTTCTCCGACCGGACCCGAAGGCCGGCCCCCGCGGGGGCCGGCCTTTTCCGTACGGGCTCGACCCGCGGGCGGCCGGCCGGCCCGGGTCAGCCACCCCCCCGGTGCCGGCGCTCGAGCCACTCGGCCACCATGAAGGCGGCCACGGTGCCCTCCCCCACGGCCGAGGTGATCTGCTTTCGGCTCCCGGCGCGAACATCCCCGGCCGCGAACACCCCGGGCATCGAGGTGGCGAGGGTGGCCGGGTCGGTCTTCACGAAGCCCCCCTCGTCGAGCTCCACCGTGCCCCGCAAGAACCCCGCGTTGGGCTGGAGCCCGATGAACACAAACACCCCGTCGCAGGGGATCGTCTCCACCCGGCCGGTGGCCGCCTCCTTCACCTCGACGCCCTCCACCCCGTCGGTCCCCAGCACCCGCCGGACCCGCTGGCCCAGCCGGATCTCCACCCGGGGCAACGCCCGCACCCGCTCCTGGAGCACCCGGCTTGCGGTGAGCCGGTCGAGGTTCTGCACCAGGGTGATCCGGTCGGCGTAGTGGGCCAGGTGCACGGTTTCCTGGAGGGCCGAGTTTCCGCCCCCCACCACCACGACGTGCTTCTTCTTGAAAAACGGGGCGTCGCAGGTGGCGCAGAAGCTCACGCCCTTTCCCACGAGCTCCTCCTCCCCCGGCACCCCCATGCGCCGGTACACCGACCCCGTGGCCACGATCACCCCGCAGGCCAGGACCTCGGCCCGGGGCGTGCGCACCCGCACCAGGGCGCCGGCCGGCTCCAGCCCCTCGGCCCCCTCGAAGGTCCGGACCTCGGCCCCGAACTTGAGGGCCTGGCGGTACACCCGCTCCATCAGCTCCGCGCCGTTCACGGGCTCCGGAAACCCGGGGTAGTTCTCGATGCGGTCGGTGAGGGCGGCCTGCCCTCCGGGGGTGGCCGCCTCCAGGACGAGGGTGCGCAGCCCCTCCCGGGCGGTGTAGATGGCGGCCGTGAGCCCCGCGGGCCCGCCGCCCAGAATCGCCACGTCGTACACCGGCGGCAGGGCCTCCGGGTCGAAACCCAGGGCCTCGCCCAGCTCCCGGGGGGCGGGGTCGACCAGGAGGCGCCCCCCCACCTCCACGGCGGGCACCTCGACGCCCCCGCCCTGGAGCCCCTCGAGCCGCCGCCCCGCGCCCGGGTCGGCCTCGGGGTCCACCACCTCGTAGCCCACGCCCGCCGCGTCGAGGATCTGCCGCACGGCCCGGCACTTCTCGCACCAGGGCACCGCGTACAGAACCGCTTTCGTCTCGGCCATCGCTTCCTCCGTCTTCTCGGGACCGGTTCCGGTTGGCGGCAAGGCTACCAACCCCGGCGGGGGTGTCCAGCCCGGCGCTTTACCGGCCCCGGCCCGGGAGGGTAGTCTGGTCCGGCCGGGCAACCCCCGGCGGGGCCACGGAGGGAAAGGAGGCGCGGCCCGTGGCGGACACGATCCGATCCCCCAGAAACGAGCGGGTCCGGTGGCTCGCCCGCCTCGGCGCCGACCGCCGGTTCCGCCGGCGGGAGGGGGCCTGGGTGACCGAGGGGATCCGCCTGGCCGAGGAGGTGCTGGCCTCCGGGCTCCGGGTGCGCCTGTGGCTCCTGGAGGAGGGCTGGGAGGAGCGGGGGGAGCGCCAGGCCCGCCTGTTCCGGCGCGTCCGGGCCCGGGGCGACCCGGTGGTCCACGCCACCCGGGCCGCGGTGCGGGAGGCCGCCGACACCGCCACTCCCCAGGGCGTGGTGGTGGCCTTCGAGCCCCCGGCCTGGTCGGCCGAAGATCTCCTGGCGCGGCCCGGCCCCGTGGTGGTGCTCGACCGCCTCCAGGAACCCGGGAACCTGGGCACGATCGCCCGCACGGCCGAGGCCACGGGCGCGGCGGGACTCGTTCTGGTCAAGGGGGCGGCGGACCCCGGACATCCCAAGGCCCTGCGGGCCTCGGCCGGGTCCCTGCTCCGGCTCCCGACCGTGCGGGTGGACGACCCGGCCGGCTTCCTCCGGGACGCCGGCGTCCCGGCGGCCGCCACGGTGAGCCGGGGCGGCACCCCCCCGGACGCCCTCGACCTCTCGGGCCGGTTCGCCCTGCTCCTCGGCCAGGAGGGAGGGGGGCTGGGCCCCGGGCTTACGGCCCTGGCGGATCTCCGGATCACGCTGCCCATGGAAGGCGCCGTGGAGTCGCTCAACGTGGGGGCCGCCGCGGCCATGATCCTCTACGAGGCCCAACGCCAGAGGCGGGCGAACCCGAGACGAACCGGAGCCTGCCCCACTCCCTGATGGAGGTGCGCCCATGTCCCAGATCCAGACCCTTCGCTTCACCCAGACGATCGAGCATGCCGGCGGGTTCCGGGCCAGCGTGCGGGTTCGCGACCTGCCGCCCTACGAACTGGACGAACCCAAGGACCTCGGGGGGGACGACGCGGCGCCGTGCCCCATGGACTACCTGCTCTCGGCCGTGGGGGGGTGCCTCCTGTCGAGCCTCGCCCTGTGCCTTCAGAAAAAGCGGGTCGAGGCCCCCCTGGCCATGGACCTGGAGGGCGAGGTGGCCCGCAACGAGGAGGGCCTGTTGCGGGTCGTCCGGATCCGAGCCCGGATCCGGGTCGGGGCCGCCGAGGCCGATCGCCGAAAGGTCGAGGGCTGTTACGAGATCTTCAAGAAGTACTGCATCGTTTCGGCCTCGGTGGCCCAGGGGATCCCCCTCGAGACCGAACTCGTCTTCGGAAAGTAGGGTCCCCTTGTCCCGGTTCGCCGAACGGTTCGCCCGGTACCGGGAGATCGTGCCCGATTTCCCGGCCTTCTGCGCGGCCCACGAAGCGCCGGCCCCGGTCCATCTTCGGGTCAACCCTCGCAAGGCGTCCCCGGCGTGGGTGGGGGACCGGCTGTCCCGGGCCGGGGTGCGGGTCCGGCCGGAACCCTGGTATCCGGATCTCCTTCGCGTCATCGAGGCCCCCCAGGGGTTCGCCTTCGGAGCCACCCTGTGCCACGCGCTCGGCTTCGTGTACATCCAGAGCGCGTCGTCGGCCGTGTCGGCCCGGGCCCTGGGGGCCCGCCCCGGCGACCGGGTGCTCGACCTGTGCGCGGCCCCGGGCTCCAAGACCACCCTGCTCGTGCAGGAGATGGACGACCGGGGGCTCTTGGTGGCCAACGAGCCCAACCGCCGGCGGATCAAGTCGCTCGCCGCGAACCTCGAGCGGATGGGCGCGGCGTCGGTCCTGATCACGGCGTACGCCGGCCAGAACTTCCCCAAGCGGCTTCGGTTCGACCGGGTGCTGGTGGACGCCCCCTGCTCGGGCGAGGGCACCTGGCGCGGCCCCGAGGCCAAACCCCGGAGGATCTCCGAAGAGTTCCGGGGCGCCTTGGTGCGCCAGCAAACGGGGCTTCTCCAGAGGGCCTGGGACGTCCTGGAACCGGGGGGCGAACTCGTCTACTCCACCTGCACCTACGCCCCGGAGGAGAACGAGGCGGTCCTGGCCGACCTGGTGGAGCGCGAGGGGGCCCGGGTGCTCCCGGTGCCGGTGGACGTGCCGGCCGAGCCCGGGCTTCCGGAGTGGGAGGGGCGCCGGTTCCCCCCCGAGCTCGCGCGGGCCCGCCGCCTCTATCCCCACCGGTTCGATTCGGAGGGTTTCTTTGTCGCTCGCCTGGCTAAACCCGGCTGAGACCCGGGCGGTCATCGCCTACTTCGGGGAGCGGTTCGGCGTGCCCCCGGAGGCGTTCGAGGGCCTTCGGCTGTTTCGCCGCAGCGGGTACGTATGCGCCGTGCGCGGGGAGGCGGCCGAAGCGGCCGAGGCGCTCCACCTCGCCGGCGGGGGGCTCCGGATCGCCAAGGAGATGGGGCCGGGCCGGTTCAAGCCGGCCACCCGGGGGGTCCAACTCCTGGCGTCCGGAGCCGGGTGCGGGGCCGTGGACCTCCGGGACGAGCAACTCCGGGCCCTCCTGCAGGGGCAGACGATCCCGGTGGACCGCCCCGGCCGGGGGTTCGTGCTCCTCCGGTGGGAGGGCGCGGTGATCGGGGTGGGGCTCCTCCGCGGGGGAGAGCTCGTGGGCCAACTGCCCCGCACGATCACGGAGCATCTGCGGCTCCGCCCGGACGGCCCCCTCGTCTGACCCCCTCCCCCCTCCGCGGGGGTACGAATACCTACTGCCGGGGGCGGGTGAGGGACC
>CAZUYO010000092.1:0-10042 GCA_964624725.1 uncultured Thermodesulfobacteriota bacterium | reverse complement strand
AAGGAGGTGTCCCATGGCCGATTGCATCTTCTGCAAGATCGTGGCGGGGGAGATCCCGGCCGACAAGGTCTGGGAGGACGAGCACGCCCTGGCGTTTCGCGACATCCGGCCCATCGCGCCCGTGCACGTGCTCATCGTGCCCAAGACCCACCGGGAGAGCTTCGCCGAGGTCACCGACGCCGACACCCCCTTCCTGGCGAGCCTGGCCCGGGCGATCCGGGAGATCGCCGAGAAGGAGGGGGTGGCCGACTCGGGGTACCGCATCATCGCGAACACCGGGCCCGACGGCGGACAGGAGGTGTTCCACCTGCACGTCCACCTCCTGGGCGGCCGGCCCCTGGGCCCCATGCTCGCCAAGAAGGGCTGACGCCCCGGCCCTGCGTTGCCGACCCGGGGGACGGGCCCGCCGGCCACGCCGCCCCGGGTTTGACTTCGGGGGGGGCATGGGGGATAATCCGCGGTTTCCGAAGGGCCCATAGCTCAGTTGGTCAGAGCAGCCGGCTCATAACCGGCCGGTCCCTGGTTCGAATCCAGGTGGGCCCACCACTTGCGGGATGCTGCATGGTTCGTTTCCACCACCGATCGCGCTTGGCGCCGGGAGGGCGGCCGTGAGGCCGACCGTTTCCGAGGCCGCCCGGGCCATCGAGGCGCTCGCCCCGCTTTCGCTCGCGGAATCCTGGGACCGGCCGGGGCTCCAACTGGGCGACCCCCAGGCCCACCTCTCCACCGTCGTGGTGGCCCTCGACCCCTCCCCCGCCGCGGTGACCCTGGCCCTCGCCCGGGGCGCCGAACTCCTCGTCACCCACCACCCCCTGTTCCTCGAACCCCTCCACCGCCTCGATCTCTCCACCCCCCAGGGGCGAAAGATCCGGGACCTCCTGTGCGGGGGTGTCGCGGTGTACGCCGCCCACACGAACCTCGACCGGGCCCGGGGGGGGGTGAACGACCGTCTGGCCGCCCGCCTGGGCCTTGAGGAGGTCGAGGATCTCGGTGCCGAGCCCGACGGCCGCCCGGCGCTGGGGCGGGTGGGGCGGCTGGCGGCTCCCCGGCGGCTGGGGGAGTTCGCCCGGGAGGCGGCGCGGGCCCTCGGGGCCCCCACGGCCCGCGTGGTGGGCGACCCGGACCGCCGGGTCGAGCGGGTGGCCGTGTGCGGGGGCAGCGGGGCGTCCCTGTGGCCCGCGGCCCGGGCGGCCGGCGCCCAGGTGCTGGTCACCGGGGACGTGCGCCACCACGCCGCGCTGGACGCCCGGGAGGCGGGGATGGCCCTGGTGGACGTGGGCCACGCCACGGGCGAGCGGGTGGCGGTGGAGATCCTGGCCGGGGTGGTGCGCGACTGGGGGGAGGCCGCAAAACGGGGGGTGAGGGTGGAGGTGCTGGAGGTTCAGGAACCCTGGAGCCCGGTCCCGATCTCGTAGCGGGAACCGGGCTTCGACTTGCCGGGATCGGGCGAACGGGAACGGTTCACATCGAGCGACGCGAGAAGGAGGCAGAGTTGGAAACCGCACAGCAAGACGTCCTGGGGCTGTTGGAACGGCTGCAGCGGGTGGCCGACGAGATCGATCGGCTGTCCGCCCAGCGAGCGGAGGCCGAGGAGGCGCGGGACCGGGCGCGGCAGGATCTCGACGAGACGAAACAGAGCCTCGAGGCGTTCCGCGAGCGCGCCCACGCCCTCGACATCGAGCGCCGCAAGCGCGAGCTCGCGATCAAGGAGGGCAAGGAGCGGATGCAGCGCATCAAGGCGCGCATGGGCGACGTGAAGACGAGCCGCGAGTACCAGGCCGTGCTGGCCGAGATGAGCTCGGCCAAGCAGGCGGTGGCCGAGGAGGAACAGGCCCTGGAGCGCGACCTGGCGGAGCTCGAGGCCGTGCGGGTGGACCTGGAACGGGTGGAGGCCCGGGCCCGGGAGCTCGAGGCGGTCCTCGCGGAGGCCGAACAGCGCCTGGCCGAGGTCCAGGGCGAGACCGAGCAGGCCATGACCGAGCGCAAGGCCGAGGAGCAGCGGCTCCTGGCGGACCTCCCCCAGGATGTGGTGGACCGGTACCGGCTGATCCGGTCGCGCCGCGGGGGGCTCGCCGTGGTCGAGGCCCGGGACGAGGCCTGCACGGCGTGCTACATGCGGATCCCGCCCCAGATGTACATCGAGATCATCCGGCGCACCCGGGTGATGCAGTGCCCCAACTGCCACAGGATTTTGGTGCCCCCCCGGGAACCCGCGGCCGAGGGCTGAGATCGGGCAGACGGCTCGGCGGCCGGGGTCCGATCTTTTGTCCCTTTCGTCCCTTCAGTCCCTTGGGCGCCTCCGAAAGGCGGGTCGCCGCTTTGGAGTAACCCTCGGTCTCCCGCAGGGTACCCATTCAAGTCCGTCGCCCTTCCTGTCGATTGGGAGGCGGGTGCGGCGGCGGGAGGACGGGCGGTCGCCCCGGGGCAGGCCCCCGGGGAGGAAAGTCCGGGCTCCGCAGGGCAGGGTGCTGGATAACGTCCAGTCGGGGAAACCCGAAGGAAAGTGCCACAGAGAACAGACCGCCCGGCGCGCGGCGATGCCGAGCGCCGGGTAAGGGTGAAACGGTGAGGTAAGAGCTCACCAGCGGCCCGGGCGACCGGGCCGGCTCGGCAAACCCCACCCGGAGCAAGGCCAAATAGGGGAGCGTTACGAGGGTGGCCCGCCCCAGGCTCCCGGGTAGGCCGCTTGAGGCCCGGGGAAACCCGGGTCCCAGAGGAATGACCGCCACCCCCTTCCGAGGGGGTACAGAACCCGGCTTACAGCCCTCCCGCCCGCATCCGCCCACATGTTTGGTTGCCGGCCCGGGTTTTCCCGGGCCGTTGACGCCGGCCCGCCGGGCCCCCTAGAATTCGTGCGCTTCGTCACTTTCTTCTCGGACAGGGAGTTGCCCGCCATGCACAAGAAGATCTGGGTCTGGGTTGCGGCCGCGCTGGTCCTGGCGTTCGTGGGCGTCGCCGGGGCAGGGGAGGGGGGAGACGAGTGGGTGGGCAAGCCCGCCCCCGAGTTCACCCTTTCGGACCTCGACGGCAACACCTACCGGCTTTCGGACCTGCGGGGGAAGGTGGTCTGGCTCAACTTCTGGGGGCTTCGGTGCGGCCCCTGCGTGCGGGAGCTCCCGGCCCTCCAGAAACTGTGGACGGCGTACAAGGACCAGGGGCTTGTGCTCCTGGCCGTGAACGCCGACGGCGTGGACGCCAAGTTCATCAAGGGCCAGTTGGCCAAGCGCGACGACCTCAAGGCCGCGGGCATGACGTTCCCGATCACCCCGGACCCGGAGTTCAAGGTGATCGACGGCTACGGGCTCATGGGGGCGCCGCTCAACGTGATGATCGACAAGAAGGGCGTCATCCGGTTTCGCCACGAGGGGTACGAGGAGGGGGACGAGGCCGGCTACGAGAAGACCCTGAAGGCCCTGCTCGCGGAGTGACGGGTGGCCCGGACGGCGAGAGCGCTTTGGGTGGTTCTGATCCTGACCCTCGGGTGCGCGGGGCTTCGGCCCGAGGGGCCGGTGGTCCGGGTGGAGGCGCCGCCTCCCCCGGCCGACGGCCACGTGGCCGAGGGGCAGGGGTACGTCGATTTCACCGGCCGGGGGCTCATGGGCGAGGAGGTCCGGCTCTCGTCGCTGGTGGGGCCCAAGGTGGTGCTCCTGCAGTTCTGGGGCATCCGGTGCGGCCCGTGCCTCGAGGAGATGCCGTTCCTGAGCCGGCTGCAAGAGCGCTACGGCCCGGAGGGGCTCCAGGTGGTCGGGGTGAACACCGACCGGGCGAGTCCCGAGGCGCTGACCCGGGCCATGGTGGAGCGGGAGCTCAACCCGCCCTACCCCATCGTGCTCGATCCCGAGCTCGAGATCTCCCAACACTACACCCGGTGGCTCATCCCCGTGACCGTGCTGATCGACCGCAAGGGGGTGGTCCGGGCCATCCACACCGGCTTCAAGCCCGAACTCAAGCCCGGCCTCGAGGCGGAGGTGCGGGCCCTTCTGGGGGAACACCGATGAGATGGATGCTCTGGGGGGTCGCGATGGCCCTCCTGTGGGCCGCCCCGGCGCGGTCCGCGGGCTTCGACGGCTACGTGGGCAGCGAGCGCTGCGCCGAGTGCCACGCCGACAAGTACGAGGGCTGGAAGACCACGTTCCACGCCACGGTCGTCCAGGACGCCCGCAAGAACCCGGACGCGATCGTGGGCGACTTCTCGGTGCCCAACCTGGGGTTCACCAGGGACGACGTGGACTACGTGATCGGCGGCCACTGGGACCAGCGGTACATGAAGAAGATCGGCGACGACTACTACGTGCTGCCGAAGCTCTGGAGCGTCCAGTCCCAGCAGTGGCGGCCCTACAACGTGTGGTCGTGGCGGAAGATGCCCTACGGGAAGTTCTGCAAGGGGTGCCACGTGACCGCGCTCGACCCCACCACGGGTCAGGCCGCCGAGCACCGGATCGGGTGCGAGGCCTGCCACGGCCCGGGCAAGGCCCACGCCGAGGCCGGCGGCGACGGGCCCATCGTGAACCCGTCGAAACTGCCAGACGACCGCCGCGAGATGATCTGCGCGGCGTGCCACGTGCGGGGCAAGGACCCCTCGGGCACCTACCACTTCCCGGTCGGGTTCCGGCCCGGTGAGGACCTGGGCCAGTACTACGTGCCCCTGGACAAGCAGCCCGAGGAGACGAACACCCAGGCGATCCTCCGGAACTTCGCCAAGTGGAAGGAGGAGCGAAGCGGCAAGAACAAGGTGCGCTGCGACGTGTGCGGCATCTACGGCGCCGACAAGAAGCCCCGGAACGAGGCGCAGGACGCCATGGGGTTCTGCTTCGGGTGTCACGGGTTCAAGGACCGGTACGCCGAGCACACGAGGCACCCCGACGCGGCGAAGCTCGTGTGCTTCGACTGCCACGTCCAGCAGACGAAGGACCTGATGGCCACCGAGGAGTCCCAGCGGGACGTCCACTCCTACGACTACTTCCTCGTGCACCCCGATAACTGCTATGATCGGCGGATCGAGCGCACCTGCAAAAAGTGCCACGAGGACCGCGGCGAGGAGTGGGCCCGCCAGACCGTGGAGCGGTGGCGCAGGCCCCTGGAGCTGGATCACTAGCCGAGCCGACGCGGCCCGGAGGGAGGAGAGGACGATGCGGTTTTCTGCGGGGAAGACGGCGGCGGTGCTGGGGGCGGCCCTGGTGTTCCTGTGGGGGGCGGGGGCGCGGGCCCAAGAGACGGCCATGAAGCTCCAGATCGGCGACAAGGCCCCCACCTTCACCCTGGAGGACTTCGAGACCGGGAAGCCGGTGTCGCTGGACCAGTTCCTGGGGCACAAGGTGGTGATGCTCGAGTTCTGGGCCACCTGGTGCGACATCTGCAAGGCCGAGATGCCCCGCCTGGAGCAGGAGTACCGGCAGTACAAGGACAAGGGGTACCGGCTCCTGGGCATCACCCTGAGCCGGGGCGACAAGAAGGACCGGGAGAAGATCCAGGCCCTGCGCGAGAAGTACCAGCTCACCTACCCCATGCTCATGGACACCGAGTTCGAGGTGGCCACCAAGATCTACGGGCTTTCGGGTCCGATCCCGCTCAAGGTCGTCATCGACTGCCAGGGCGTGATCCGCTACGCCCACGTGGGCGATTACGCCGACGGCATCAGCGAGGTGCCGTTCGTGCTGGACGAGCTCCTCACCGACCCGGCCTGCAAGCCCTGACCCGCCCGGGGGGAGTTCGATGCCGGGAAAGAGGTCCCCACGGGGCCCGGGGCCCATCGTCGCCCTGGGCCTCGTTTTGTGCCTGGCCCCCGCGGCCTTCGGGGCGATGCGCACGATCCCCCGGGGCCGGGCCCAGGGCTCCGAGGCGGTGCGCCGGGCCGTGGCCGCGCCCACGCCCGAGGGCCGGGTGGAGGCCCTGATCCGGGTGCTGACGGGCGACGACCTGCCCGCGGCGCTGGAGGCCATGGAGGTGCTGGCCCAGATGGGCCCCCGGGTGGTGCCCCGGCTCGTCTCGGAGATGCGGCGGACCCGGAACAACTGGCTGATCGGCGGCACCCTGGTGCGGATGGGTCCCGAGGCGGTGGGGCCGCTCATCGAGCTCCTGGAGGAGGCCGACGAGCCCACCACGGTGGACTGCCTGTACCTCCTCGGGGAGATCCAGGACCGCCGGGCCGTGCCGACCCTGATCCGGTACCTCGAGGATCCCCGGGACCAGGTGCGGCTCTACGCCGTGACCTCGCTCCTGCAGATCGGCGGGCCCCGGGCCGTGGAGGCCGTGCTGGGCCGGCTGGTGCGCGAGGGCAAGGGCCTTTCGGGCCTCATCGTCGAGGCCCTCCTGCGGTACGCCCAAAGCGACGTGGAGCCCGTGATCCAGGCCCTCACGTCCCCCAACCCCCGTATCCGGCAGGAGGCCGCCTACCTCCTCGGGGGCTTGGGCGACCTGCGGGCCGTGGAGCCCCTGGTGGCGGCCCTCGAGGACCCCGAGCCCCGGGTGCGGGAGAACGCGGCCTTTTCCCTCGGCAAGCTGGCCGACCGGATCGAGGACGCGGCCTGGGTCGTGGACGCCCTGGCAAACCGCCTGGCCGATCCGGACGAGGTGGTGGCCGAGGTGGCCCGGGCGGCGGTGGCGCGGTTCGGCCGGGCCGCGGTGGACCGGCTCGTGGACGTCTGCCGCACGGCGCCGCCCGAGGTCAAGGTGCGGGCCCTCAACGCCCTCCGGCACATCGGCGACCCCGGGGCCGAGGGCGTGATGATCGATCTCCTGGACCACCCCGTGCGGGCCGTCCGGGTCGCGGCCGTGGCGGGGCTGATCGAGGTGGGCACGGGCCGGGCCGTGGAGCCGCTTCTGAACGCCCTCCGGGACGAGGACCTGCGGTGGTTCGCCGGGCTCGCCCTCGAGCGGGTGGGGGCCGAGAACCCGGACCTCTTCTTCGCCTCGAGCCCGGGCGACCCCACCATGAGCCTGCGGTTCCAGATCCTGGAGCGCCTCGGCACGGCCGTGGTGCCCTTCTTGGCCGAGAAGCTCCGGGACGAGAACCCCGGCCGCCGGGCGGCGGCCTGCTGGATCCTGGGGGAGATCGGGGACCCGGCGGCCGCCCCCGACCTGGCCGCCGCGCTGGACGACCCCCAGGCGGGCTGGCTCGCGGCCCGGGCCCTGGCCCGGCTGGGGGAGCCCGGGTGCGACGCGCTGTTGCGGGTGCTCGAGGGCTCCCGGAACGACCGGGCGGCCCTCCAGGCGGTGGAGGGCCTGGCGCTGTGCGACACCCCCGAGGCCTGGGACGCGGTGGAGGGGGCGGTGGCCGCGGCCCTGCCCCGGGAGGCCCGGGTCCGGGCGGCCGTCCTGGTTTCCCGCTACGGCGACCCGGTGCGGGTGGCCCGGATCCGGGAGTACCTCGACACCGAGGGCCGCGACCTCTGGCCCGACGTGGAGGCGGCCCTGCGGGCCGAGGCGGAGGTGAGGTGAGCTAGGCGGCTGGGCGGCTGTGCGGCTAGGCGGTTGGGCGGCTGGGCCCACGCGTCCCTTCCGTCCCTAAGGTCCCTTGGGTCCCTGAACGAACCGTAGAGAGGCAACCATGTCCCACGCGTTCTCCACGATTCCCGACCGGCTCCTGGCCGGCGAGGCGTCCCTGGCCGTGGTGGGCCTGGGGTACGTGGGCCTGCCCCTGGCCGTGGCCTTCGGCCGGAAGGTGCCCACCCTCGGGTTCGACGTGAGCGAGGCCAAGGTGGCGGCGCTCCGCCGGGGGGTGGACCCCACGGGCGAGCTCTCGGCCGACGACCTCGCCTCGACCCGCATCGAGTACACCACGAACCCCGGGGATCTCCGGCGGGCCTCCTTCGTGGTGGTGGCCGTGCCCACCCCCATCGACCGGCACAAGAAGCCCGACCTGGGCCCGATCGTGGCGGCCAGCCGGTCCATCGGCCAGAACCTGACCCCCGGCACGGTGGTGGTGTACGAGTCCACGGTGTACCCCGGGGTGACCGAGGAGGTCTGCGTGCCGGTGCTCGAGCGCGAATCGGGGCTCGCCTGCGGCCGGGACTTCAAGGTGGGCTACTCCCCCGAGCGGATCAACCCGGGCGACAAGGAGCACACCCTGGAGCGGATCGTGAAGGTGGTGGCCGGCCAGGACGCCGAGACCCTGGAGGTGGTGGCCCGGGTCTACGAGACGGTGGTCGAGGCCGGGGTGCACCGGGCCCCCACCATCAAGACGGCCGAGGCGGCCAAGGTGATCGAGAACACCCAGCGCGACCTCAACATCGCGCTCATGAACGAGCTTTCGGTCATCTTCAACCGCATGGGCATCGAGACCCGGGCCGTGCTCGAGGCCGCCGGCACCAAGTGGAACTTCCTGCGGTTCACCCCCGGGCTCGTGGGGGGGCACTGCATCGGGGTGGACCCCTACTACCTCACCTACAAGGCCGAGGAGCTCGGGTACAAACCCCAGGTGATCCTCGCCGGCCGGGCCATCAACGACGGCATGGGGAAATACGTGGCCGAGAGCACGGTGAAGGGGCTCATCCGGTGCGGCCGGGCCGTCCAGGGCAGCCGGGTGCTGGTGCTGGGGCTCACCTTCAAGGAGAACGTCTCCGACCTGCGGAACTCCCGGGTCGCCGACGTGATCGCGGAACTGCGGGACTACGGGGTGGAGGTGCTGGCCCACGACCCCCTGGCCGACCCCGACGAAGCCGAGCGGGAGTTCGGCCTTCGGCCCGTGGCCCTCGATCAGGTGCCGCCGGTGGACGGCATCGTGGCCGCCGTGGCCCACGGCGCCTACGAAGAGCTCACCCTGGAGCGCCTGAAGGCCCTGTACCGGCCCGACGGCCGGGGCGTGCTGGCCGACGTCAAGATGCGCTACGATCGCGCCGAAGCCGAGGCCCTGGGGCTGTACTACTGGTCGTTGTAGGGGCTGGGCGGCTGGGCGGCTCGGCGGCTCGGCGGCTCGGCGGCTCGGCGGCTCGGCGGCTCGGCGGCTCGGCGGCTCGGCGGCCGGCCCGCGCGTCCCTTTTGTCCCTTAGGTCCCTTCGGTCCCTTACGTCCGCCTCCGGCGGCCGAAACCCCAAGGAGTCCACATGGCCACCTTTCTCGTCACCGGCGTGGCCGGGTTCATCGGGTCGAACCTGGCCGAGGCCCTTCTGGCCCGGGGCCACCGGGTGCGGGGCCTCGACAACTTCCTCACCGGCAAGCCCGAAAACCTGGAGGGTCTGGACGGCCTCGAGTTCCTGGAGGGCGACGTGCGCGACCCCGGGGCCTGCCGGGAGGCCTGCGAGGGCGTGGACTACGTGCTCCACGAGGCGGCCCTGGGCTCGGTGCCCCGGTCCATCGAGGACCCGGCGCTCTCCAACGAGTGCAACGTCACCGGCACCCTGAACCTGCTCGTGGCGGCCCGGGACGCCGGGGTGAAGCGGTTCGTGTTCGCGGCGAGCTCCTCGGCCTACGGCGACACCCCCACGCTGCCCAAGGTGGAGGACATGCGGCCCCAGCCCCTGAGCCCCTACGCCCTCACCAAGCTCGCCGGGGAGGAGTACTGCCGGCTCTTCTTCGAGCTCTACGGCCTGGAGACCGTGAGCCTCCGGTACTTCAACGTGTTCGGGAAGCGCCAGGACCCCTTCAGCACCTACGCGGCCGTGATCCCCAAGTTCGTCTCCGCGCTCCTTCGGGGCGAGCCCCCCGAGATCTACGGCGACGGCGAGCAGACCCGCGATTTCACCTACATCGCCGACGTGGTCCAGGCGAACCTCCGGGCCTGCGAGGCGCCCCGGGAGGCCTGCGGCCAGGTGTACAACGTGGCCTACGGCGAGCGGATCAGCCTGAACGCCCTCTACCGGGAGATCGCGGGGCTCCTGGGGGTGGACCTGGAGCCCCGGTACGGCCCGCCGCGGCCCGGCGACGTCAAGCACAGCCTGGCCGACATCGGGAAGGCCCGGCGGCTCCTGGGGTACGAGCCCGCCTACGACGTGCGCCGGGGCCTCGCGGAGGCCATCGCCTGGTACCGGGAGAATCTGGGCTAGGCGGCTGGGCGGCTGGGCGGCTAGGCGGCTAGGCGGCTAGGCGGCTAGGCAGCTAGGCAGCT
>CAZUYO010000091.1:0-10158 GCA_964624725.1 uncultured Thermodesulfobacteriota bacterium | reverse complement strand
CCCGGGCTCAGAAGAACCCGCCGATCGTGAACTCCCACTGGGCGTCGTCCTCGCCGGGCTTGCGGTCGAGCACGTAGCCCCACTCGAGCCGCAGGGGGCCCATGGGGCTGAACCACCGCACCCCGGCCCCGGCCGACTGGCGGAGCCCGGTCTCGAAAAACGCCTCCCCCTCGTCCCAGGCGTTCCCGGCGTCGTAGAAGATCACCCCCCGGAGTTTCGCCTCCTCGATCAGGGGAAAGAGGTACTCCACGTTGAAGAGCACCTCCTTGTCGCCCCCGATCACGTCGCCGGTTGCCGGGTCGCGGGGGCCGATGCTGCGGCTGTCGAACCCCCGGAGGCTGTTGATCCCCCCCAGGTAGTAGCGCTCGTACACCGGGATGTCGCGGCCGAGGAGGGAATGCACAAACCCGGCCCGGCCGTGCAGGTGGAACACGTGGTTCCACCACAGGGGCTGGTAGTGGGACGTGTCGAACCCGTACTTGAGGTAGGCGGCGTCCCCGCCCAGGAGCCCGCCGGCCCACTCCACGCTCCACTCGGCCCGGGTTCCCGAATGGGGCTCCCAGGGGTTGTCCACCGTGTCGTAGATCAGAAGCCCCGTGAGCGAGGAGGTCACCGTGGTGCCGATCTGGTCCCGGATGGTGCTCGAGGCCGTGTCGCTTACGTTTTTCACCTCGGCCTCCTCGAGCCGGTAGATGCCCCGGAGCTTCCACGCCTCGGTGAGGCTCGTGCCCAGCTTGAGGTCCCCCCCCAGGGAGAACTTGTCGTAGTCGGTGTACGACCGGATCGATTTGTACGCGTCGAACCCGAAGTACCACTCGGTGTCGAACACCCGGGGGTTGTTGAAGGTGAAGCTGTAGGTCTCCCGGGTCGAGCCGAAGTTGGCCTGGAGGGCGAGCTGGTACCCCAGCCCCAGGAAGTTTCGCTGGCTCACGTTGGCCATGCCGATGATCTTGTCCACCGAGGAGTACCCCGCCCCGAAGCTGAAGGACCCGGTGGGCTTCTCCTCGACCTCGACCGTGACGTCCACGAGGTCCGTGCCGGGCCGGCGCTGGGTCGCGAGGTGCACCTTCTCGAAGAACCCCAGCCGCTGGATCGCCCGCTCGCTTTTTCGCAGCGCCGTGGCGTTGTAGAGATCCCCCTCCGCGAGCCGCATCTCCCGGCGCACCACCCGGTCGCGGGTCTTCGTGTTCCCCTTGACCTCGATCCGGCCGATCCGGACCCGGTCGCCCTTGTGGATCTGGAACTCCACGTGGACCTGGCGCGCGTCCCGGTCGACCCGGGTGCGGGGGTTCACGTCGGCGAACGCGTAGCCTAGATCCGCGTAGAGGTCGGTGAGCCGCTGGTAGGCCCGCCGCAGATCCTCGCTGCGGAACAGGGCCCCCTCCTCGACACCGGCCGAGCGCGCGAGCTCCTCCTCGGGGAACTCCAGGTCCCCCGAGAAGGTGATCTCCCCGAAGGTGTAGGTCTCCCCCTCCCGCACCGGTACGTCCACCACGATCCACCGTCGGTCGGGAGTCAGGGTGACCAGGGGATCCAGGACCTCGGCCTCGGCGAACCCGTGGTTCAGGTAGTAGGCCCGGATCATCTCCCGGTCGCGCTCCAGGTCGGTCTCCTGGAACGTGCCCGCGCCCGTGAGCCACGACCAGGCCCCGGCCGGCCGGAGGGTGAGGTACTTGCGCAGGTCCGCCTCGTCGGCCTTCGCCACCCCGGCGAGGTTCAGCCGCTTGAGCTTGACCTTCTCGCCCTCCCGGACCCGGAGCACCAGGTCCACGTGGTTCTTGCCGTCGTCCACGGGCACGATCTCGTGGGTCACCTCGGCGAGGTAATAGCCCTTCTCCCGGTACAGGGCCCGCAGGGCCTCCTCGGCCCGGGCCACGTCGGCCAGGAGGAGGATCGCCCGGGGCCGCAGGGTGATCTTCTCTTTCCAGTCCTCGGGGTCGAGGTGCTCGGCGCCCTCCACCTTCCACTCCCGCAGCGCCGGCCGTTCCCGCACGAGAAACGTGAGCACCCCGTCCTCGAACTCGGCCACCACGTCCTCGAAATACCCCAGGCCGTAGACGGCCCGGACGTCCTCGCCCACCTGGTCCGGGTCCAGGGGGGCGCCGGCCCGGCTCCCGACCCGCTGGAGGATCAACCCCTCCTCGATCCGCAGGTTCCCCCGGACCCGAACCTCCCGCACCTCGTCGGCCGCCCAGGACGTGGGGGCCAAAAGGGCCCAGAGGGTCCACAGGACGGCCACGCCGAGCCACACCCGGGCTCTCACGGTCCGTTCCTTTCCACCGAGGCGATCCGGCCGTCGACCAGGGTCACCACCCGGTCCATGCGCCGGGCGAGCTCCGGGTTGTGGGTCACGACCACGAGCGCCACCCCCGTGCGCCGGTTCCACTCCACGAGCAGTTCGTGCACGGCCTCTCCTGTGTTGTGATCCAGGTTTCCGGTGGGTTCGTCGGCCAGCAGGACCCGGGGTTCGCAGATGAGGGCCCGGGCGATGGCCACCCGCTGCTGCTCCCCGCCCGAGAGCTCCCCGGGCCGGTGATGGACCCGGCCGGCCAATCCCACCTGTTCGAGGAGGTCCCGGGCCCGGGCCTCGGCCTCCCGGCGGGGGACACCGGCGATCCGCGCCGGGAACGCCACGTTCTCCACCGCGGTGAACTCCGGCAGGAGGTGGTGGAACTGGAACACGAACCCGACGTGCCGGTTCCGGAACCGGGCCAACTCCGGGTCCGAGCGGGCGAAGAGATCCTCCCGGCCGAACCGCACGGTGCCCCCGGTGGGGCGGTCGAGCCCCCCCAGGAGGTGGAGCAGCGTCGATTTTCCGGCGCCCGACGGCCCCACCACCGCCATCCGGATCCCGGGCTCCACCACGAGGTCGATGCCCTTGAGGACCCGGAGCTCCCCCCCCGGCTGGGGGTAGGACTTTTCGAGGGCCTCGGCCCGGAGCACCGGTTCCATCACCGCTTCCCGAGCACCCGGGCCACGGTGGACCGGGCCCGCTCGTCCCGCAGCCGCTCCAGGGCCCGGCGCACCTCGGGGTGCCGGCCGAGCACCGGTTCGAGCACCTCGGCCCCCGCCCGGAGCACCTCCCCCTCCTCCTCGGCCGTCACCGTGGCCGTGCGCGGGGTCTGGCTCACCAGCGCCACCTCGCCGAACAGGTCTCCCGGGCCCAGCGTCGCGAGCTCCAGGGGCTCGGTCCGGCCGGGCGGCACGGTCCAGACCCGGAACCGGCCCCGCTTCACCACGTACACGGCCCGGTCGTCTTCGCCCTCCCGCACCACGTCGTCCCCCCCATCCACCCGCACCACCTCAAACCGCCGGGCGAGCTCCTTGCGGGCGTCCGGGGGAAGCCCCCGGAACACCTCCGAGGCGGCGAGCACCCCGTCCAGGACCCGCTCCCGATAGAAGGCGTGGAGGGCGTCGGCCACCCCGGGGTGGCGGTCGATGAGCTCCTCCATGTCCCGGCGCCGGATCTCCAGGAGTTCGGCCGGGGTCACGGCCACCACGTCGGCGTTGCGGGGCTGATGGCTGAAAAACGCGGCCTCCCCCAGGAACGTCCCCTCCCCCAGCTCGGCCAGCACCGTGCCCTCCCGCTCCACCCGCACGACCCCCTGGGTCACCACGAAGATCGAATCCCCCGGATCCCCCTGGCGAAACAGAACCTCCCCCATCGTCAGGTTCCGGGGCACCGTCTTCTGGAGCACCTTGCGAAAGGCCTCGGGGTCCAGGTCGGAAAAGAGCGGGATCTTGGGCAACGGCCGGTCCCGGGTCCCCTCGGGCCGGGTGATGCCCCGCTGGGCGTAGAGCTCCGCGAGCCTCGCGCCCACGTCCTCGGCCCCCGGGTCGCACCGCTCCAGGATCTTGTAGGCGGCGATGGCCTGCATGAGGAACCCGCCCTGGGCGTACCGGTCGGCGAGCTCCCGGTAGGCCTCCGCGGCCTCCCGGGTTCGGCCCAGCTTCGCCCGGAGATCGGCCACCCGGCGCAGCACGGCGAGGTTGCCCGGCTCCTTCCCGAGCACCTTCTCGTAGGCGGCAAGCGCCTCCGCCCACCGCCCCTTGGTAAAGAGGGCGTCGGCCTGGGCCTTGTCGTCCTTCTTGCCGCGCCGGAAAAACAGGGCCATCGGTCACTCGTACCGCAGGATCTCCACGGGGTCGAGGCGGGCCGCCTGCCACGACGGGTACAGGGTGGCGAGAAAGCACAGGGCCAGGGCGCACAGGGCCACCGCCGCAAAGACCTCGGGCTCCATCACCACCGGGAGGGTGTCGATGTAGTACACGTCGCTCGGCAGCCGGATGAACCGGTACCGGGCGAGCAGGGCACAAAGCCCCCACCCGCCCAGGAGCCCCAGGGCGGTCCCCAGCCCCCCGATCACCATGCCCTCGGCCACGAAGATCCGCCGGATCATCCGGGACGTGGCCCCCATGGATTTGAGCACCCCGATCTCCCGGGACTTTTCGAGGACCACCATGATCAGGGTCGCCGCGATGTTGAAGGCGGCCACCACCACGATGAGGGCCAGGATGATGAACATGGCGGTCTTTTCGAGCTTCAGGGCGCTGAACAGGTTGCGGTTCATCTCCATCCAGTCCCGGGCCCACACCCCGGGGCCCAGGGCCTGCTCGATCCGGCGCGCCGCCTCCCGGGCCCCGTCGAGATCGGCCAGCCGCACCTCGATCCCGCTCACCGCATCGCCCATCCGCAGGAAATCCTGGGCCTCCGCGAGCGAGGTGATCACGATGCCGGTGTCGTACTCGTACATGCCCGAGGCGAAAAGCCCCCGCACCCGAAAGGCCCGGATCCGGGGGATGACCCCCAGGGGCGTGAGCCCCCCGGTGGGGGTGACGAGCTGGACCGCATCCCCCACCCGGATGCCCAGGTTGCGCGCCAGCTCCCGACCCAGGATCACGCCGGCGCCCCCGGCGGCCAGCTCCTCCAGGCTCCCCTCCACCAGGAACCGCCCCAGGTCCGTGGCCTCGGCGGCGCTCGTGGGGTCCACCCCCCGAAGCAGCGCGCCGGTCACCGTGCCGCCGTACACGAGCATGACCTGGCCCGTTACGAAGGGGGTCGCGGCCACCACCCCCTCGACCGAGCGCACCCGCTCGGTCATCCGCCGGTAGTCGGCCAGACCACCCCCCATCGGGTACACCACCACGTGGGCGTTCGCCCCGAGGATCTTGTCCCGGAGATCCCGCTCAAACCCGGTCATGACCGAGAGCACCACGATGAGGGCCGTTACCCCGACCGCCACCCCGCCCACGCTGATCCAGGTGATGAGCGAGATGAACCGCTCCCGGCGGCGGCCCCGGAGGTACCGCAGCGCCACCCAGAGCTCCAGGGGCAGTTCGGCCCGTTTGGCGCCCGGTCCCATGGTCCCTCGCGCCGCCCGGGGCCCCTCAGGCTTCCGGCCGCATGTGGGGGAACAGGATCACGTCGCGGATCGACGGGCTGTCGGTGAAGAGCATCACCATGCGGTCGATCCCGATCCCCTCCCCGGCCGTGGGGGGCATCCCGTACTCCAGGGCCCGCACGAAGTCCTCGTCGATGCGGTGGGCCTCCTCGTCGCCCTGGGCCCGCTGGGCGGCCTGCTGCCGGAAACGCTCGAGCTGGTCGATGGGATCGTTGAGCTCGCTGAAGGCGTTGGCGATCTCCCGGCGGGCGATGTAGAGCTCGAACCGGTCCACGAACCGCGGGTCCGCCTCGTTCCGGCGCGACAGCGGGGAGACCTCCACCGGGTACTGGGTGACGAAGGTGGGCTGCACCAGATGGGGCTCGGCCACCTCCTCGAACACCTCGGCGAGCACCTTGCCGTGGGGCATGCCGGCCACCTCGAGCCCCCGGCCCCGGGCGAAGGCCGCGAGCGTTTCCGGGTCGTCCACCTCGGCCTCGGTGAGGCCGGCGTACTGCATCACCGCCTCCCGCACCGTGAGCCGGGGCCAGGGCGGGGTAAGGTCGATCTCCTCCCCCTGGTAGACGAGCCGGGTGGAGCCGTTTAGGACCTCGGCCACGTGCACGAAGAGCTCCTCGGTGAGGTCCATCAGGTCCTCGTAGGTGGCGTAGGCCTGGTAGAACTCGACCATGGTGAACTCGGGGTTGTGCTGGTTCGACAGCCCTTCGTTGCGAAAATTCCGGTTGATCTCGAACACCCGCTCGAACCCGCCCACCACGAGCCGTTTGAGGTACAGCTCGGGGGCCACCCTGAGGTACAGGGTCATGTCCAAGGCGTTGTGGTGGGTCACGAAGGGCCGGGCCGTGGCGCCGCCGGGGATCGGCTGCATCATGGGGGTTTCCATCTCCACGAACCCCCGGCCCACCAGGAACTCCCGGACCAGTTGGATGAGCCGGCTGCGCCGCAGGAACGTCTCGCGCACCTGGGGGTTCATGATGAGGTCCACGTAGCGCTGCCGGTACCGGGTCTCCTTGTCGGTCAGGCCGTGCCACTTCTCGGGCAGGGGCCGGAGGCTCTTGGCCAGGAGGCGCACCTCCCGGGCCTCCACCGTAAGCTCGCCCGTCCGGGTGCGCATGAGCGGTCCCGCCGCGCCCAGGAAATCCCCGACGTCGACCTTGCGGAACCAGGCGTACGCGTCGGCGCCCACGGCGTTCTTCTGCACGAGCACCTGGATCTGCCCCGAACGGTCCTGGATCTTGACAAACGTGGCCTTGCCGAAGGCGCGCCGCGCCATGACCCGGCCCGCCACCCGGAACTCCCCCCCCATCTCCTGGAGGGCCTCGGCGGTCTTTTCCCCGTGCTCCTGGAAGATCTCGGCGGCCGTGTGCGTGGGGCGAAAATCGTTGGGGTACGGATTGATCCCCAGCGTCCGGAACTCCTCGAGCTTCTGGATCCGCTGGGCGATGAGGGGGTTTTCGTGGCGATCGTCCATCCCTTGGTTCCTTTCCGTAGCGCCGCCCCAGCGAAGCGGGCGGGGTCGCCGGGATACATAGCACGTCTTCCCCCCGGGCAAAAACCCCCGGCCCCGTCACACGGTGAACGAAAGCCAGGGGAGGGTGTCGGGCACCGCCGCCGGCGCGGCGGTCGGCCTATTTCGCGTAGTCCACGGCGCGGGTTTCGCGGATGACCGTGACCTTGATCTGCCCCGGGTAGGAGAGTTGGGACTCCACCTTGCGCGCCACGTCCTTGGCCAGAAGGGTGGCCCGGTCGTCGTCGACCCGATCGGAATCCACGATGATCCGGATCTCTCGGCCCGCCTGGATGGCGTACGATTTGGCCACGCCGTCGAACCCGTTGGCGATGCGCTCCAGGTCCTCGAGGCGTTTGACGTACGATTCCAGCATCTCCCGGCGGGCCCCGGGCCGGGCGGCCGAAAGGGCGTCGGCGGCCTGCACCAGGACGGCCAGCACGGTTTCGGGCTTGACCTCGTCGTGGTGCGCCGCGATCGCGTGCACGATGTCCGGCGCCTCGCCGTATTTGCGGGCGAGATCGGCCCCGATCGCGGCGTGGGATCCCTCGACCTCGTGGTCCACGGCCTTGCCGATGTCGTGCAGGAGCCCCGCCCGCTTGGCCTTCTTCACGTTGATCCCCAGCTCCGAGGCCATGATCCCGCACAGGAACGCCACCTCGAGGGAGTGGGTGAGCACGTTCTGGGCGAAGGACGAGCGGAACTTGAGGCGCCCGAGCAGGTTCACGATCTCCGAATGGATGCCGTGGACCCCGACGTCGAAGGTGGCCTGCTCCCCGGCCTCCCGGATCTCGCGCTCCACCTCCTTGGTGACCTTCTTGACGACCTCCTCGATCCGGGCCGGATGGATGCGGCCGTCGGCGATCAGGCGCTCGAGCGAGATCCGGGCCACCTCCCGCCGCACCGGGTTGTACCCCGAAAGGAGCACGGTCTCCGGCGTGTCGTCCACGATCAGGTCCACGCCGGTGGCGGCCTCGATGGCCCGGATGTTCCGGCCCTCGCGGCCGATGATCCGGCCCTTCATCTCATCGCTCGGCAGTTGTACGGCCGTGACCGTGCGCTCGGCCACGTACTCCCCGGCGTAGCGCTGGATGGCGAGGCTGATGATCTCCTTGGCCTTGTTGTCCGCCGCCTTCCGGGCCTCCTCCTCGATCTCCCGGATCTGTTTGGCGGCCTCGTGGCGTGCCTCGCTCAAAAGGGACGCCTTGAGCTGCTCCTTGGCCTCCTCGGCGCTCAGCCCGGCCACCCGCTCCAGGGTCCGGATGACCTGGGCCCGCTTTTCTTCCACCTCCCGGGCCAGGGACTCCACCTCGCGGCTCCGCTGTTCCAGCTGCCCCTCGCGCTCCTCGAGCCGGGCCTCCCGCCGCTGGAGTCCCTCCTCCTTCTTTTCGAGGTTCTCCTCCTTCTGCTGGAGGCGGCGCTCCAGGGCGACCACCTCGGCCTTGCGGGCCTCCACCTCCTGCTCGAGCCGCGCCTTTTCGGCGAGCATCTCCTCCTTGGCCCGGAGCGCGGCCTCCTTCTTGAGGATCTCCGCTTCCTTCCGAGCCTCGTCCAGTACGGCCCTGGCTTGGGCCTCCCGGTCGTCCTCCTTGCGGCGCCACAGCCGGTGACCCAGGGCATAGCCCACCGCAAGGGCCACGGCGGCCACGACCACCCAGACCCACCACATCATCGCGTTCACGGACGGTCCTCTCCTTGGTCGGCGCGCGGCCCGGGACGGGCCGGCGGAATTCGAGGGGCACATCGGCGGGAAGTTCCCCGGGAGCGGGGACGGAGAGGAACGTGTGCGGGAAGGCGAGGGGAACAAGTCCCCCGCTTGTGCCGTGTTCCTTAAGGTTCGGTTGAACCTCGGATGGAAAGGTGGGCGCCCTGTGGTCCCTTCGTCGGTTCCCCGCGGGGGGGAGCTCGGTCCGGGGCCAGGGAAGGCTCCCATTTACCGTTGCGTTGGCTCAACAGCTTCCAGTCGGAATCACGAACACAGCAGGGGAACCACCTCTTCTGCGGCATCCGGGTTCGCCTGCGGAACCCGGCTGTCGATGCGCCGGATCATCTCGGCACACCGGGTCTCGACGGTTTCCAGGAGCTTGCGCCGGTTCTCCTGTTCCTCCAAAAGGTCGCTCGCCAGATCCAACGCGGCCAGCACGGCGATCTGCACCGTGGCGACCGACCGGGTATGGGCTGCGACCTCGCGCATCCGCGCGTCCACCAACCGGGCCACCTTCTGGACGTGTTCCTCGGGCGCCGCGGACCGAAGCCCATACGACTGCCCGAAAATCTCCACCCGGTGGGCGTTCACGCGGTCACTCCGGGTTCGGGCGCCTCCAATCCCTCGAGGCGCTCGATCGTCTCGATCATGCGGGCCACCCGGGTTCGGATGAGATCCCGCTCCTGCCGTAAACCGTCCACCTCGCGTTCCAGGGCGCGCAACCGCTCGTCCTTCTCCGCCAGGCTGCGCTCCAGGACGGACTTCTCCTCCGTCAACCGTGCGAACAACTCCACGAGTCGTTCCAACCGCTCTTCCAAAAGGCTCAGTTGTTCCAACTGCATGGCATCCTCCGAGCCCAGGGCCATGCTACCCACGGCCCCCGGGCAAGTCAAGCGAGAAACCCTGGTGCACCACGCGGAGAACCTCGGCCAGGCGGTCCCCCAGGAGCTCCGCCGTGCCCGGCCCCTTGTTCACGTAGTAGGCCGGCTTGAGCTCCTCCAGAACGGGCTTCAGGGACGCGTCGATCCGGCGCGACGAGAAGAACACGACCGGCGCCGGCCGGGCCCCGAACGCCCGCTCGGCGGCCCGGATCGCCACCGCGGCGTGCAGCCCGTTCAAGCGCGGCATCAAGAGATCCAGGATCACGAGGTCGGCGGGCCGCCGAGCCCGGAGGGCCTCGATCGCCCGCTCCAGGGCCTCGGCCCCGTCCCGGGCCGTCACGACCTCCCGGGCCACCCGCCGGGACGAAAGGTACTCCGCCACGGCCTCCCGGAAAAACCGCGCGTCGTCGGCCACCAAGGCCCGCTGGAACCCCGCGGCCGGACGGGCGCGCCGGGCCTCCAGGGGTAGCCCGCACCGCAGGCACCGGACCTCGGTGACCCCGCCCAGGTCCACGGTGTAGGCCTCCACCCGTTCCCCGCACGCCACGCACATCCCGGTTGCCCCCATGGCGGATTCGCTCCCGTACAGGCTGGGACGCTGGGAGGCTAGAAGGCTGGAAACCCTTCGGTTCCCGGCTTCTCGTCCATCCGACCGCCCAGCCG
>CAZUYO010000090.1:4548-10222 GCA_964624725.1 uncultured Thermodesulfobacteriota bacterium | reverse complement strand
CGCGGGGCCCCCGGCCCCCTGGGGCTCCACCACGCAGCCGGCCCACGGCCCGGCCCACCGCCAGAGCCGCAGGGCCTCCTCGGGTTCCTCCGGGGCCACCACCTCGTAGCCGGGCCCGAGCCCCTGGGCGAGCACCTGCCGGGCCTGGGGGTCGGCCTCGATCACGAGCACCCGGCCGCCGTCCCCGCCGGCCTCGGCGCCCTCCGGAGCGGCCGCCGGGAGCCACAGGTGCACCCGCGCCCCGGGGAGCCCCTCGGGGTCGCGGCCCCGCCCCTCGGCCCAGGCCTCGCCGCCGTGGGCCCGGGCGATGCCCCGGACCATGGGGAGCCCCAACCCCAGCCCGGCCGCGCCGAACTCGAACTCCCCGCTGTGGTGGGCGTGGAGGGGCGTCAGGGTCACGAACCGCTCGAAGCACCGCTCGGCCCCGGGCCCCTCGGGGAGGCCCACCCCGGTGTCCTCCACGGTGACCCGCACGCCGGCCCGGCCCGCCCGCTCCTCGGCCGCGGCCGAAACCGTGACCGCTCCCCCGTCGGGCGTGGCCCGGGCCGCGTTCTGCAGGAGTTCCAGGAGGGCGTCGCGGCCGGCCTCGGGGTCGAGGCCCACGGCGGGGAGGTCTTCGGGCGCGGCCGCCCGCCACTCCAGGTTCCGGACGGCCGCGAGGGCGCGGGCCTCGGCCAGGCACGCGTCGATCCAGTCGGCGGGGCGCACGGGACGGGGCAGGTAGGTCCAGGGCTCCCGGGTGTGGGCCTCGGCCGAGAGCTTTCGCAGGAGCGCGGTGAGCCGGTTCGCCGAGGCCGCGATGCGGCGGACCCACTCCCGGGCCGCCGGGTCGAGCCCCCCCGGGGCCCGGTCCAGAAGGAGCTCCGCGTGGCCCTTGATGGACACCAGGGGGGTCTTGAACTCGTGGCTCAGGCGGTCGAGAAGCTCTTCCCAGGGAATCGGCGCCGCGTCCGTTCGGCTCACCCGCCCTCGTCCTCCTCCCCCTCCAGGCCCACGATGTCCACGCCGTCCAGGTAGCGCACCGTCCGGTACACGGCGAGCCGCCGGATCTTCGCCACGGCCTGGGAGATCCGGCGCACCCCGCGATGGACGAACGCCAGGTCCTCCCGGAGGGCCTCATCCTCCGCCCGCTCCAGCAGGGTCTCCACCTTGAGGCCCACCGCGGTGAGCGGCTGGTTCAGGGCGTGGGCCACCGCGCCGGCCGTCTCCAGCACGGCCCGGAGCCGCTCCTGCTCCACCTGGGCCGCCCGCACCGCCTCGAGCTCCCGGAACACCCGCCGGAGCCGAAGGGCCGCCCGCACCCGGGCCCGGAGCTCCATGAGATCGAAGGGTTTGACCAGGTAATCGTTGGCCCCGGCTTCGAGCCCCTCGGCCACGTGGTCGGCCTCCTTGCGGCCGGTCAGCAGCAGCACCGGTACCCGGTCGGCCCCGGGGCGCCCCCGGAACCGCCGGAGAAACCCCAGCCCGTCGAGCCCGGGCATCATCCAGTCGAGCACGATGACGTCGGGCGAGAAGCCCTCGTCCAGAACCGCCAGCGCCCTCTCCCCGTCCTCGGCCCCCGCAAACCGAAGTCCCGGTTCCTCGAGGGCGGCCTCCACCAGGGGCAGGATCGACGGGTCGTCGTCCACCACCAGGATCGTCTCGCCCCCCGGCTCGGTCACGGCTCCCTCCACTCCTCCAGGGTTCGGCGCGCCCACGCCCCGGTTTCGGCCTTGTGGCACGCGCTGGTGCACGAGGAGAGCACCGTACCGCGTTCTTCGTCGTCGGCAACCCAGACCTTGAGGCTGTGGGTGCGCACCCGGTAGGCGCCCCGGTCGGGGTTCGTGATCGCCATGTGGCAGTCGACGCACCCGGCCTCGTCGTCGGGGTGTTCGGTGTGGGCCTTCACCAGCCGCAGCTCCCCCTCCTCGTGGCAGCCCGTGCAGAGATCCTCGGTGCGGCGCCGCAGACTGTGGGGGTACTCCGATCCGTGGGGCAGGTGGCAGGTGGTGCACGAAAGCCCCGCCGCGGCGTGCCGGCTCTCCACGAACCCCTGGTACTCCATGAACGGGAGCCGTTCCACCCCGCCCCGCCAGAAGTACCCCGTGTTCCGGTCGGGGTCCGGCCGGTGGAGGCGAAACGCCTTCTCCAGGGGCTCACCGGGCCGGAACCCCACGGGGAACGGGTAGCGGCCGTCGGGGCTCTCGCCCCGGCTGTGGCAGGCCCCGCAGATCGCGGCCCGCTCCAGCGCCGGCAGCGCCGAGGGGCGGAGCACCGGCTTCCGGCCCCCCGTTTCGGCGTGGGCCGCGCCGTCGCCGTGGCAGGCCTGGCAGCCGGTGTTCGCCTCGGGGAACGTGCGGGTGGCCGGATCGTACCCGGTGGTGTGGCACCCCGCGCACCCGTCCTCCCAGGTGAGCCCGGTTTCGACCACCCGCCGGAGGCTCGGCGACAGGGGTTCCCAGCGCCGCGCCCCCAGGTTCCACTGGGCCGGCAGGAGCCGGTGGCCGTCGCCGTCACGCCGGAAGTACACCTGGATCTGGAGCATCCCGTAGGCGAGCGCCACCTCGTCGCGCCGGAACCTCCCCTCGACGTGCTCGATCCAGCCCTCCACCCGCTTGCCCCACCGGGCCTTCACGAGCCGGGGATCCCGCGCGGGGTCGATGAGGAAGTGGCTGTGGGGGTGGCGGATCCACAGGGAGAACTCGGGGCTGTGGCAGGCCCCGCACCCCCGGGACGGGGTCTGGGCCAGACCCGAGGCGAGGGTCACGTGGGCCACCCCGCCGGGCGCGGCCCACGCGGGGGCGGCCCCGAGGGCCGCCCCCAGGAGGACGAGTCCCCAAAGGCGCCGGATCATGCCTTCTCCGCCACGGCGGCCTGGGCCGCGGCGAGCCGGGCGATGGGCACCCGGAACGGGCTGCAGGAGACGTAATCGAGCCCGACCCGGTGGAAGAAGGCGATGGAGTCGGGGTCGCCCCCGTGCTCGCCGCAGACCCCCACCTTGAGGCCCGGCCGGGCCTCCCGGCCCCTCTGGGTGCCCAGGGCCACGAGCTGGCCCACCCCGGCCTGGTCGATGCTCTGGAAGGGGTCCTTCCCGTAGATGCCCCGCTCCACGTAAAGCGGCAGGAACGAGCCGGCGTCGTCGCGGCTGAACCCGCAGGTCATCTGGGTGAGGTCGTTGGTGCCGAAGCTGAAGAACTCGGCCTCGCGCGCGATCTCACCGGCCGTGAGCGCCGCCCGGGGCACCTCCACCATGGTGCCCACGAGGAACGGCAGGTCCTCGACGCCGGTGGCCCGCTTCACCTCCTCGGCCACCTCCAGGACGATCCGCTTCTGGTCCTGGAGCTCGGCCACGTGGCCCACGAGCGGCACCATGATCTCGGGCCGGGCGTCCACCCCCTCCTTGCGCAGTTCGGCCGCCGCCTCGAGGATCGCCCGGGCCTGCATGCGGGTGATCTCGGGGTAGCTGATGCCGAGCCGGCAGCCCCGGTGCCCGAGCATGGGGTTCATCTCCCGGAGCTGCTCCACCCGGGCCCGCACGGTCTCGGGATCCTTGCCCATGGACTCGGCGAGCTCCCGGATCTGGGCCTCCTCGTGGGGCACGAACTCGTGGAGCGGCGGGTCCAGGAGCCGCACGGTCACCGGAAGCCCGTCCATGGCCCGGAAGATGCCCTTGAAGTCCTCCTTCTGGTACGGGAGGAGCTTCTCCAGGGCCCGGGCCCGCTCCTCGGGGGTTTCGGCCAGGATCATCTCCCGCATGGCCCGGATGCGCTCGTCGCCGAAGAACATGTGCTCGGTGCGGCACAGCCCGATGCCCTCGGCACCGAACCGCCGGGCCTGGGCCGCGTCCTCGGGCCGGTCGGCGTTGGTGCGCACCCCGAGCCGCCGCAGCGCGTCGCAGTACCCGAGGAACTTGGCGAGCCACTCGTTGCGCTCGGGGTCGATCACGATGAGCGGAAGCTCCCCGGCATACAGGAGGCCCTTGGTGCCGTTGACCGTGAGCACGTCCCCCTCCCGGAGCACGGTGTCCCCCACGGTCACGGTGCCGGCCGCCGGGTCGATCTCGAGGGCCCCGCAGCCCACCACGCAGGTCTTACCCCAGCCCCGGGCCACCAGGGCCGCGTGGGAGGTCATGCCGCCCTTGGCCGTGACGATGGCCTCGGCCGCGTGCATGCCGTGGACGTCCTCGGGGCTCGTCTCGGTGCGCACCAGGATCACCTTTTCCCCGGCCGCGGCCCGCTCCTCGGCCTTCTCGGGCGTGAGCACGATCCGGCCCACCGCGCCCCCCGGACCCGCCGGAAGCCCCTGGGCCAGGGGCTTCGCCGACGCCTCGGCCGCCGGATCCACCATGGGGTGCAGCAGTTCGTCGAGCTGCGAGGGCTTCACCCGCCGCACGGCCTCGGCCTTGTCGATCAGGCCCTCCTCCGCCATGTCCACGGCCATGCGCACCGCGGCCGGGCCGTTTCGCTTGCCGGTGCGGGTCTGCAGGAGCCACACCCGGCCCTCCTGGATGGTGAACTCGATGTCCTGCATGTCCCGGTAGTGGCGCTCGAGGCGGTTGCGCACGTCGAGGAGCTCGCCGTACGCCCCGGGCATGACCTCCTCGAGGGTAGGCAGGTGGCGGTTCGCGTCGTTCTTGCTCGCCTCGTTGATCGCATAGGGGGTGCGGATGCCGGCCACCACGTCCTCGCCCTGGGCGTTGGGCAACCACTCGCCGTAGAAGGCGTTCTCGCCGGTGGCCGGGTTGCGGGTGAACGCCACGCCCGTGGCGCTGTCGTCCCCCATGTTCCCGAACACCATGGACTGGACGTTCACGGCCGTGCCCCACTCGTCGGGGATGCCCTCGATCCGGCGGTACTGGACGGCGCGCTTCCCGTTCCAGCTCTGGAACACCGCGCCGATGGCCCCCCAGAGCTGCTCCATCGGGTCGTCGGGGAAGGGCTTGCCGAGCACCTCCTCCACCCGCCGGCGAAACGCGTCGCAAAGGGCCTTGAGATCCTCGGCCGTGAGGTCCGTGTCGTTCTGGACCCCCTTCTCGCGCTTTCGCGCCTCCATCATGTGCTCGAGCTGGAGCCGGATGCCCTCGCCGTCGGCGGGTTCGATGCCGGCCGCCTTCTCCATGACGACGTCGGCGTACATCATGATGAGCCGGCGGTAGGCGTCGTACACGAACCGCTCGTTCCCGGTCTTTCGCACCATGCCCGGGATCGTGGCCGAGCACAGGCCGACGTTCAGCACGGTTTCCATCATGCCGGGCATGGACTGGCGCGCGCCGCTTCGCACGCTCACGAGCAGGGGGTTCTCGGGGTCGCCGAACCGGGACCCCATGACCTCGGCCATGAAGGCGAGGGCCGCGTCCACGTCTTCCCGCAGCCCCTCGGGGTAGGTGCGGTCGTGGGCGTAGTAGTAGGTGCACACCTCGGTGGTGATGGTGAACCCGGCCGGCACCGGGATCCCCAGGTGGCACATCTCGGCCAGATTGGCCCCCTTGCCGCCCAGCAGGTCCTTCATGTCGGCCCGGCCCTCGGCGCGGCCGGCCCCGAAGGTGTACACGTGCTTGCCCATGGCGTCCTCCTGCGTGTTCGCGGTAACGTTCCGATGCGCGGACATACGAACGAAACCCCTGCCACAGGTCGTGAGGGGCCCGTGCCCAACGACCCAGGACCAACGACCAGCGGCCTTTGGCCGCCCAGCCGCC
>CAZUYO010000090.1:1262-4448 GCA_964624725.1 uncultured Thermodesulfobacteriota bacterium | reverse complement strand
GCCGCCCAGCCGCCTAGCCGTCTACCCGATCCTCCCGAACTCCGCGACCCGATTGAGGAGGGCCGACACCGCGCCCAGGAGGGCCAGGCGGTTCGCCCGGACCGCCGGGTCGGGATCCATCACCAGCACCTCGTCGAAGAACCGGTCCACGGCGGCCTTCAGCGGGGCCGCCCCGTCCAGGAACTCGTCGTAGGCGCCCCGGGCCGCGGCCTCCTCCATCTGCCGGGCCACGGCCTGGTAGGCCCGCCACAGGGCCTCCTCGGCCTCGGCGGCGAAGGCCTCCGGCCGCACCTCCCCGGGCGTCTGGCCCTTCAGGATGTTGCCCACCCGCTTGAAGGTCTCGGCCAGGGGGTCGAGCCGGCCGTCCCGGCGGGCCGCCTGGAGGGCGTTGGCCCGGGCCGCGGCGTCGAGCACGTCGTCGAACCCCCGGTCGAGCACCGCGGCCACGAGATCGGCGTCGAGGCCCTGCTGCGTAAGGAGCCCCTCCAGCCGCACCCGGAAAAACGAGAGCACGTCGGCCCGCACCTCGTCGGCCGGCCGGGTGAGCCGATCCGAAAGCCCCTCCAGGGCCTGGTCCACGAGCCAGCCCAGGGGAATCCGCAGCCCCCGCTCCAGGAGGATCCGCAGGATCCCCAGGGTCTGGCGCCGCAGCGCGTAGGGGTCGGCCGCGCCGGTGGGGATCAGCCCCACCCCGAAGCAGCCCACGATGGTGTCGATCTTGTCGGCCAGGCTCACGCAGGCCGCCTCGTCGGTCGTGGGCACCGGGCCGCCGGCCTGGGCCGGCCAGTAGTGCTCCTCGATGCCCCGGGCCACCACCGGGTCCTCCCCGGCCCGCAGGGCGTACTCCCGGCCCACGATGCCCTGGAGCTCGGGAAACTCGTAGACCATCTGGGTCTCCAGGTCGGCCTTGGCCAGCCGGGCGATCCGGTCCACCACGGCCGCGCGCTCCGGGCAGACCCGGTCGGCGATCCGGGCCGCGATGGCCCGGAACCGCTCCACCTTCTCGAAGCTCGTCCCGAGCTTCGCCTGGAACACCACCTTTTTGAGGCCCTCGGCGTGCTCCTCCAGGGACTTCTTCTGGTCCTCGTCGAAGAAGAACCGCGCGTCCGCGAGCCGGGCCCGCAAGACCCGTTCGTTCCCCCGGGCCACCACCGCCAGATCCCGGGCCCGGGTGTTCGACACCGCCACGAAGTGGTTCAGGAGCCGCCCCTCCCCGTCCACCACGGCGAAGTACTTCTGGTGGTGCTTCATGGTGAGAATGAGGAGCTCCCGGGGGAGTTCCAGATAGCGCTCCTCGAAACTGCCGACCACGGGCACCGGGTACTCCACCAGATCCACCACGGTGGTGAGGAGGTCGTCGTCGGCCAGGGGCTCGCCCCCCACCTTCCGGGCCGCCGCGGCGACCCCCTCCCGGATCAACTCCCGGCGCTCGGCCGGATCCACCACGACCCAGGCGTCGCGCATCTTCCGGAAGTAATCCTCGGCGTCCATCACGTCGACGGCGTCGGGGTGGTGGAACCGGTGCCCCCGGCTCTGGCGGCCCGAGCGCACGCCCGCGAACTCGAACTCCACCACCTCGTCCCCGAAGAGGGCCACCACCCAGTGGACGGGCCGGGCGAAGGCCATCTCCCCCGCGCCCCACCGCATGGTCTTGGGGAAGTGAAGCCCCGTGAGCCATCCGGGCACCCGTTCGGCCAGCACCTCGGCCGTGGGCCGGCCCTTGAGCTCCCGGCGCACCGCCACGTACCAGCCCTTCTCGGTCTCGACCCGCAGAAGATCCTCCACGGCCACCCCGTTGGAGCGGGCGAACCCCTCGGCCGCCCGGGTGGGCCGGCCCTCGGCGTCGAAGGCGGCCGAGACCGGGGGCCCCACCTTCTCCTCCACGGCGTCGGCCTGGCGCTCGGCCACCCCGGTCACGTGGAGCACCAGGCGCCGGGGGGTGCCCAGGGCCCGGACCTCCCCGAACCCGATCCGGGCGGCCTCGAGCCCCTTTCGGGCGGCCTCGGCCAACTGGGCCCGGGCCGGGGGCAGGAACCCGGCCGGGATCTCCTCGGTGCCAACCTCGAGCAGGAACTCCCGGGTCGCGCTCATGCCGTCACCTCCCCGGCCGGCCGCAGCTCGAACTTGCCCCGGAGCGGCCACCCCATGGCCTCGCGCTGGGCCACGTAGGCCTCGGCCACCCGGCGGGCCAGGTCGCGCACCCGGCCGATGAACCGGGTGCGCTCGGTCACGCTGATGGCGCCCCGGGCGTCCAAGAGGTTGAAGGTGTGGGAGCATTTGAGGGTGTAGTCGTAGGCGGGCAGCACGAGCCCCTTGTCGATGATGCGCCGGGCCTCGGCCTCGTACCGGTCGAAGAGCTCAAACAGCATCGGCACGTCGGCCTCCTCGAAGTTGTAGGTGCTGCCCTCCACCTCGCCCCGGTGGTGCACGTCGCCGTAGGTGACCCCGTCGACCCACACCAGGTCGAACACGCTGTCGACCCCCTGCAGGTACATGGCGATGCGCTCCAAGCCGTAGGTGATCTCGGCCGACACGGGACGGCAGTCGATGCCGCCGGCCTGCTGGAAGTAGGTGAACTGGGTGATCTCCATGCCGTCGAGCCACACCTCCCACCCCAGGCCCCAGGCCCCCAGGGTCGGGCTCTCCCAGTCGTCCTCCACGAACCGGATGTCGTGCTCCAGGGGATCGATCCCGAGCGCCTTGAGGCTGCCGATGTAGCGCTCGAGCACGTCCTGGGGGGAGGGCTTCAGGATCACCTGGTACTGGTAGTAGTGCTGGAGCCGGTTCGGGTTCTCGCCGTAGCGGCCGTCGGTGGGCCGGCGGCTCGGCTCCACGTAGGCCACGTACCAGGGCTCGGGCCCGAGGCACCGCAGGAACGTGTGGGGGTTCATGGTGCCGGCGCCCACCTCGATGTCGCAGGGCTGGGCCACGAGGCACCCCTGGGCGGCCCAGTACCGCTGGAGCCGCAAGATGACCTCTTGGAACGTCATGTCGGATCCTCCTTGGGAGCCCTTAGAGGCCCCGGCGGGGCGCTACGGGTGTCCGGGTCGCGGCCGAGTTCAGGGCCCGATGCGGGAGCGGGGACGGTGGCAGGAGTCAGAGGACAGACGACAGAGGACAGGGATTCTCGACACCTGCCGTCTGCGGCATCGCAAAAGGTGTGCGTCCTAACGTCCTAACGTCCCA
>CAZUYO010000090.1:0-1162 GCA_964624725.1 uncultured Thermodesulfobacteriota bacterium | reverse complement strand
AGCCGCCCAGCCGCCTAGCCGGTAATGTCCTCCCCGCCGTCCACCCCGATCACGTTGCCCGTGACCCAGTAGCTGGCCGGCTCGGCCAGGAGCGCGATGGCCTCGGCCACGTCCTCCGGGGTGGTCAGCCGCCCCATGGGGTTTCGCGACTGCGCCACCTCCACCATCTGCTGGTGCCCCGGGATCTTCCGAAGGGCGGGGGTGTCGGTCACCCCGGCGCGGATCGCGTTGGCCGTGATGCCGCGGGGGGCGAGCTCCAGGGCGAGCTGGCGGATGTGGCTCTCCAGCGCCGCCTTGGCCGCCGAGACCGCGCCGTAGTACGCCCAGACCCGCTGGCCGCCGGAGCTCGTCATGGCGAAGATGCGGCCGCCCCGGTCGAAGAGCCCCCGGGCCACCAGGTCCTGGGTCCAGTACACGAGGCTGTGGGCCATGACGTCCAGGGTCATCTCCATCTGGGCCTGGGTCAGGGTTTCGCCGGGGTCTCCCACGAAGGGCCTGAGGGCGCCGAAGGCCAGGCTGTGCAGGAGCACCCGCACCTTGGGGCCGTCGCCGCACTCGGCCGCGAGCGCATCGAGCACCTCCCGGCGCTTCTCGGCGTCGGCGGCGTTCACGTTGAAGAACCGCACCCGCGCGCCCGTGGCCTCGAGCTCGTTGACCAGGGCCTCCACCTGGGGCAGGGTGGCCTTCCGGTCCAGATGCACCCCGGCGATGTTCATGCCCTTCCGGGCCAGGGCCCGGGCCGTGGCCGCCCCGAACCCGCTCGACGCCCCCAGGATCAGGGCCCAGCTTCCTTTGAGATCGGTTGCGCTCACCTTGGATGTCCTCCTTCGGGGTCGCCGGGACGCCCGGCGACGGGTTTGACTGCGAAAACCTTTGTTTTCTCTACCGGAAAAAGGGGCGAATACGTTAGCAGACCCGGGAAAACCCGGTCAATCGGGTTCGAGGGTGCGGGGTCGCGCGCCGAGGGCGCGGGTGAGCGCCGCGTCCAGAAACGGCCCGAGCTCCGCCTCGGCCGCCCGGGTGAACCGCACCGAGCCCAGCTTGGGGAGCGGCACCGAGGCCGCGGCCTCCAGGGTGCGGAGCGCCCCCGCCGACAGGGGGGCCGCCTCGGGCCCGCCGCAGCTCCGGCACCACACCGCCCCATCGCGCACACCGCCCCCCG
>CAZUYO010000089.1:7170-10360 GCA_964624725.1 uncultured Thermodesulfobacteriota bacterium | reverse complement strand
CTCGGGCTCCAGCACGTGGACGCCCGTGAACTCGCACGGGCGCCCCCGCCCGGTGCCCGGGGCCCGGGCGTCGAGGAATCGCACGATCCGGCCCTGCTCGTCCACCTCCAGGGGGCCGCCGGCCGCGGGAGCGACCGACAGGGTGGCCAGGGCGCCCTTGGCCGCGTGCGCCCGCACCATCGCCGGGAGGTCCAGCTCCTGGTAGGTGTCGGCGTTGGCCAAGACGAAGGGTTCGGGCCGCAACTCCCCCCTCCAGGGCGCAAGCGCCCCTCCCGTCCCCCGGATCTCCGGCTCGTGGCTCCAGGCGACCTCCAACCCCTCCGGGATCCAGGGCTCCAGCCGGGCCCGCAGCACCTCGGGCAGGTGGTGGAGGTTCACGATGGCCCGGCGCAGGCCCGCGGCCGCGATGAGGTCCAGAACCCGGGCCGCCAGGGGCACGTCGAAAAGGGGCCAGGCCGGCTTCGGCACCACCCGGCTCAGGGGCCGGAGCCGGGTGCCGTACCCGGCCGCCAGCACGAAGGCGTTTCGGATCCGCGCCGCGTCCACGGCTCAGGCCCCTCCCCACTCCCGCAGGGCCGCCTCGAGCTCGGCGGGGCTTCGCACCTTGCGGTACCGGGCACCGCTGACGCCCTTCACCCGGGCCTCGCACTCGGGCCAGGTGTCGTGGAACCGCACCTCCCCGTCCACCCGGCTCACATAGCAGGGAAACGAACGCCCCGACGCCCCCTCTCCCCCGATCCATGCGCCATCGCCGCTCCGGAGCTCGGGGGACTCCCCCCGGGCGAAGGCCGTGGCCAGCTCGTCGCAGCGCTCGTTGAAGGGGTGTCCTCGGTGCCCCCGCACGTGCTCCCAGGTCACCTCCCGGCCCTCCCCCCAGGCCAGGCGGTCCAGGGCCTCCCAGAGGTCCCGGTTCAGCACGGCCCCCCCGTCGGCTTTGCGCCACCCCTTGCGCTTCCAGGCGTGGATCCAGCGGGAGATCCCGTCGTGGACGTACCGGGAATCGGTGACCACGTGCACCCGGTCCCCGGGCCGGGTCCGCCGCAGCCCCTCGATCACGGCCGTGAGCTCCATCCGGTTGTTGGTGGTGGCGGGGGCCCGGCCCCCGATCTCCCGCACCCGGTTCCCGGGTTCCACGATCACCGCCGCCCAGCCGCCCGGCCCGGGATTGCCGAGGCATGCGCCGTCGGTGTAGATCACGATCCGGTCTTCGGACACCCGTTTCTCCCTGTTTGACACGCGCCGAACCGCCCCTCTAGGCTAGCCGGCGCCGAGGCGGAGGGCCCACGGCAAACGGCCCCCCGCGAGGCGCTCGCAGTGTATCAGCTCGGGCCCGGGCGTGCCCAGGTCCGACCCCGTACGAGGAGGGCTCCCCATGGCCTTTGGGTGGTTTCGGAAACGAAAAACGGGCGCCGAGGGGTTGGCCGAAACCGGGCGGAAGCTGGCCCGGCAGGGACGATGGGGGGAGGCCCTTTCCCACCTGGAAGCCGCGGCCCAAGCCCCGGACGCGCCCCCCGGCCTCGAAGGCGAGATCCGGGAGTGCCGAAGGGCCCTGGCCGCCCTGAACCTGGACGAGGCGGAGGCGTGCCTCAACGCCGGCGATCCGGAACGGGCAAGGGAGCACCTGGCCCTTGTACGGGAGTTCGGGCTCGACGAAGCGGAACTCGTGGCGCGAGCCCAGGACCTCGAGGCCCGACTCGGCCCCCGGCCCGAGGCCGAACCCCGGCCACAGCCGCGATTCGCTTCGCCGTGCGCGTGTGGGGCCCCGTGCGCGTCGGAGCCCGATCCCCCCGAGGCGGTCGAGTCCGGACCCGACGCGGACCTCTTCGAGTTCTACCTGGACGCCCTCGAGCCGTCGGAACGGGCGGTGCTCGACGGGCTGGGGGAGGCGTTCCGGGTCGGGTTCGTGGCCCTCCAGCAGGGGGAGGCCGACGAGGCGCGGCCGTGGCTCGAACGGGCCGAGGCCGAGCACCCGGACGCCCCCGGCGTCCAGTACGCGTTCGGCATTCTTCATCTCCTCACAGGGGAACTCGAGGCGGCGGAAGACCGGATCCGGCGGGCGCTGGAGGCCGCCCCGGACCTGGCGCCGGCGGTGCACCACCTGGCCGACGGGCTCCGGGACGGGGGCCGGCCCGAGCGGGCGGCCGAGCTCCTGGAGGGGTGGCTGGCCGAACACCCCGGTGACGGGGCGGCCTGGCTCCGGCTCGGCGCGCTCCGTCTGGACGCCGGGGACCCGGCGGCCGCCCTGGAGGCCCTCGACCGCGCCCAGGCGGCGTTGCCCGAGGACCGGCCCGAGCCCCAGCTCCTGCGGGCCCGGGCGCTGGAGGCGACGGGCCGGACCGACGACGCGCTCGCCGCCCTGCGGGAGGTCTTGGCCCGGCGGCCCGACCTTGTGGAAGCCCTCGTTCCGATGGGCCGCATCCTGTTGGGGAAGGGGGGTGCCCACGCCGAGCGGGCGGCCGAGGTGTTCAAGCGCTGCGCCCGGGTCGACCCCGAGAGGGGGTGGTGGTATCTCCTGCGGGTGGCCGAGGCGTACCACGCCCGCGGGTGGAACCGGGAGGCGCGGGAGGTGCTGGACCTCGCGGGCGGGCAACTCCCGGACGAGGCGGCCCGGACGGAATGGGACCGGGTCGCCGAGGCCCTAGCGGTCTAGCGGCAGCCCGGCCCGGGCCCAGTCGAACACACCCCCGGTGTAATTCGCAACCCACGGGTACCCGCGGCCGTCGAGGAACCTCGCCACGGCCGCGCTGCGGGCCCCGCTCGCACACACCACGACGATCTTCTTGTCCCGGGGGATCTCCCGCAACCGGGCCGGCACCTCGTTCATCGGGATCAAGACCGCCCCCGGGATGTGCCCGCGGCGGTACTCCCCGGGGGTGCGGACGTCGAGAAGGAACACCTCGCCCCCTTCCCGGTCCAGAAGGGCCCGCACGGCCTGGGTGTCCAACGCCCGGACCTCGGCGCGGGCCCCGGCCGCGGTGAGAAGACAGACAACCCCCAAGACCACCGCCCCCCAGACTCTGCGCGCGTTCATCCCGGAACTCCTTCGTGGAACCAACCCCGTCCTTCCGAACCCGGCACCGGCGCCGGTCGCCGGCGACCCGTGCGCTTGGATGCAGGGGGATGCCGTCGGGTTACCCAACCCAACGGACGGGCTGTCCAACCCCCGGCGCCCCTGCGGGAAGCCGGCGGG
>CAZUYO010000089.1:0-7070 GCA_964624725.1 uncultured Thermodesulfobacteriota bacterium | reverse complement strand
AGGGTTTCGGCACCACGCAGATGAACCGCAGGCCCTCGTCCTCGGCCGCCCGGAACTGGTGGAGCACCCCGGGCGCCACATACACCACGTCCCCCGGCCCCAGGGGTTCGGAGCGGCCCTCCTCCACGAGGCTCCCGTGACCGGACAGGACGAACACCTCGTGTTCGAACCCATGGGTGTGGTAGGGCGTGTGCCCCCCGGGTTCCACGTCGAACACGCGCATGACGAAATGGGGCGCCCCCTGCGCTTCCCCGATGACCACCCGGATCGTCACCCCCGCCGCGCCTTCCATCTCGACGGGCTTCGCCTCGATGGTCTCCACGTTTCCGATTCGCATCTCACCCTCCTATTCCTTGGCCCCGTCCGCGGCCCCTTCGGGCCCGTCCGGGAGTCTTTCCCGCACCGCCCGGGCCTCGTCGGTCCGGCCGAGTTTCTCGAGCGCCTCGGCCCACCCTTCGAACGCCTCCCGGTAGGCCGGGTCGAGCTCCGCCGCCTTCCGAAACACCCCCAGGGCGCTCTCGTACCGCTCGCGGTCCATGAGCATCCGCCCCATCCGGACGTACCGGACCGCCCGGGGATTCGGCGTTCGCCCCTGTTCGGCGCTCGCGTCCTCCCGCACGGCCCCCCCGGCCGAGCCCCGGGACCCCGTCCCGGTCCCCGTCGACGCGGCTTCCGCCCCCGGGGCGCCACCGCCCTTCCCCTTCTCCTCGGCGAGGACGGCCCGGGCCCGCGCCAGCCCGTCCTTGGCGCGGTCGTAGTCCGGGTCCTCCTTTAACGCCTTGAGAAAGGCTCTCTCCGCCCGGGCGGCCATGTGCCGCTTCAGCAGGATCTCCCCCATCCGCGCGTACCGCGCGGCCAGGCCCTTGGGTTTCGGGGCCGACGGCTCGGGCCGGGCCTCGGCCTCGCCTTCGGGCAACACCCCGAGGGCCCGCAGCACCTCCTCCTTGAACCCGTCCCGGGTCATGCGGGAATACCCCTCGAGGAGTTCCCGCACCGTACCGTCGGGCCCCAACAGGGCCAGGGAGGGCACGGCGACGACCCCGTAGTCGTTGAACACCGCCAGGTCCTCGTCGATCACCACGGGGAACGCGATGCCTCGCTCCGCGGCCCACGCCCCGATCTTCTCCGCCTCTCCGGGATCGCGATCCTGATGCTCCACGTTCACCCCGACCACCTGGAGCCCGCGTTCCCGGTGTTCCCGGTACAACGCCTGGAACTCGCCGAGCGCCTCCTCGCTCCGGGGGCTCCACATGGCCCAGAACACGAGGACCGTCGCCCTCTCGCCCAGATGCTCCGAGAGCCGGAAGGGTTCGCCGGCCGGGGTCGACAGCGCAAAGTCCTTGAGGGGATCCCCCGGCGCCGTCCGCTTGAACGCCGCCGCCGGAGACGCGACCAGCAACGCGATCCCGACCGCCCAGGTCACCACACGCCACATCGGCTCACTCCCTGTCGCGCACGCCACGCCCCTCGGTTGCATCGCCCGGGGGCGTTTGCCATACTAGCCGACAAGCCAGACTCCCTACAAATCGGCAGTTTCCAGGTCTGAAATGAACCAGCCGCTTCTCGCCGGCGATGACCCCTTGGTCATCGCCGGTCGCACCTTTCGGTCCCGCCTCCTCATGGGCACCGGGAAGTTCCCCGACCCCGCGGTGATGGCCGAAGCCCTCGCCGCGTCGGGCACCGAGATCGTCACCGTGGCCCTTCGGAGGGTCGATCTCACCCGCCCCCAGGAGGACATCCTCTCCCACGTGGACCGGCAACGCTACCTCTTGCTGCCGAACACCTCCGGCGCCCGCACCGCCGAGGAGGCCGTGCGGCTGGCACGCCTCGCGCGGGCGGCCGGGATCTCCGACTGGGTGAAGCTCGAGGTGACCCCGGATCCCCGGTATCTCCTGCCCGATCCGGTGGAGACGCTGCGAGCCGCGGAGATCCTGGTGCGCGAGGGGTTCACGGTGCTCCCCTATATCGGCGCCGATCCCATCCTCGCCAAGCGCCTGGAGGAGGTGGGAACGGCCACCGTGATGCCCCTGGGTTCCCCCATCGGATCGGGTCGCGGGCTCCTCACCCGGGACTCCGTGGCGATCATCATCGAACAGGCCACGGTGCCCGTGGTGGTGGATGCCGGGCTGGGGGTTCCGTCCCACGCGGCCGAGGCCATGGAGATGGGCGCCGACGCCGTGCTCGTCAACACCGCGGTGGCCGTGGCCCGGGACCCGGTGGCCATGGCCGCGGCGTTTCGCAAGGGCGTGGAGGCGGGCCGGCAGGCGTTTCTGGCCGGCCGGGCCCCCGTGTCCCGGGAGGCCCGGGCCTCGAGCCCGCTCACCGGGTTTCTGCGGGACGACGCGTGAGCTTCGAGGCGTACTGGCGAAAACAGCCCTGGGCCGAGCTGGTGGCCCAGGCCGAGGGCGCCCGCGAGGCGGACGTGGAGGCGGCCCTGGCCCGCCGGGCCGTGGACCTCGACGGGTTCTTGGCGCTTCTCTCCCCGGCCGCGTCCCGGTACCTGGAGCCCATGGCCCGGCGGGCCCAGGCGCTCACGGCGGAGCGGTTCGGCCGGGTGGTGCAGCTCTACGCTCCCCTCTACGTCTCGAACGACTGCGTGAACGCCTGCGTGTACTGCGGGTTCAACCGCAACAACCCCATCCGGCGGACCACCCTCACGCCGGAGGAGGCCGAGGCGGATGCCCGGGTCCTGTGGGCGCAGGGGTTCCGGAACCTCCTCGTGGTGTCGTCGGAGAACCCCAAGGCCGTGCCGGTCGGGTACTTCGAGGAGCTGGGCCGGCGGATCGGGCCCCTCTTTCCGAGCCTCTCGGTCGAGATCTATCCCCTGGACGAGGCCGGATACCGCCGCCTGGTGGGCGCGGGATACGACGGGGTCACGGTGTTCCAAGAAACCTACCACCCGGACCTCTACCGCCGGGTGCACCCGGCCGGCCGCAAGGCCGACTACGGCTGGCGCCTGGCCACCCCCGAACGGGCCGCCCGGGCCGGCATGCGCCGGGTCGGGCTCGGGGCGCTCCTGGGGCTCGGTCCCTGGCGGCTCGAGGCGCTGGGGCTCGCCCTCCACGCCCTGTGGCTCGAGCGTCACCACTGGCAGACCCAGGTCACCATCTCGTTTCCCCGGCTCCGCCCGGCGCCCGGGGGATTCCAGCCCCCCCACCCGGTGTCGGACCGGGACCTCGTCCAGATGATGTGCGCCCTGCGGCTCCTCCTGCCCGACGTGGGCCTCGTGCTGTCCACCCGGGAGGCACCCGCGTTCCGGGACGGCATCACCCGGATCTGCGTGACCCACACGAGCGCGGGATCCCGCACGGAACCCGGGGGATACACCCGTCCCGGGGAGGCCGATGTGCAGTTTGAGGTGGAGGACCGCCGGAGCCCCCGCGAGGTCGCGGCGCGGCTCGCGCAACTGGGGCTCGAACCCGTGTGGAAGGACTGGGACGCCGCGTTCCGCGCCCCGTGGGCCGAAACGGGGCGCCCCTTGACAGGAGCAACGACGTGACGGTGGTGGTGAACGGGCAACCGCGGGACGTCGCCGAGGGGGCCTCGCTCGACGCCCTTCTCACGACCCTCGGCCTTTCCCCCGGGTCCGTGGTGATCGAGCGAAACGGCGAGGTCGTCCGGCGGGACGAGTTCGGACGGATCCGCCTGCAGGACGGGGACCGGCTGGAGATCGTGCGGTTCGTGGGGGGCGGATGAACCCGGCCGCCGACCCCCGGGAACGGGCCCGCGCCGTGCGGGCCATGTTCTCGGCCATCGCCCCCACCTACGATCTCCTGAACCGGATCCTCAGCTTCGGCGTGGACCGGGGCTGGCGGCGCGAGCTCGTGCGCCGCATCCCCGGCGACGCCCGCAGGATTCTGGACCTCGCGTGCGGCACCGGGGACGTGGCCCTCGAGATCCGGAAGCAGCGGCCCGGGGCCCGGGTGTACGGCGCGGACTTCGCCCTCCCCATGCTCCGGGCCGGGGTGCCGAAGCTGCGCCGCCGGGGCGCCGACGGCTCCATCCTCCTTCAGAACGCCTCGGCCGAGGACCTTCCCTACGCCCCGGACACCTTCGACGCCGCCACCATCGCGTTCGGCATCCGGAACGTGGCCCGGCGGGAACGGGCGTTGGAAGAGCTCCACAGGGTGCTTCGGCCGGGCGGGGTTCTCCTGGTGCTCGATTTCTCCCTGCCCCGCTCGGCGGGCCTGGCGGCCCTCTACCGCCTGTACTTCCACCGGGTGCTTCCGTTCGTGGGGGGGGTGATCTCCGGCAACTTCGACGCCTACCGGTACCTTCCCCGGAGCGTCGAGGGGTTCCCGCCCCGGTTCCGGTTCGCGGCCATGCTGTCCCGGGCCGGGTTCGAACGTCCCCGGTACCGGGATCTCACCTTCGGCATCGTAACCCTCTACGAAGCCGCGAAGCCGACGGGAGAGGCCACGCGGTAGCCCCCCGGCCCGGCGTGAGCCCCGCGACCCCGAGCGCGGATTCGGTGTGCCCGCACAACAAACGCCCCCCGACACGCGCGTCCAGGGGGCGCTCCGCCGCCAGGCTTCCCGGCCGTCAGTTCGGCTCCAGCCCGCACTCCCGGATCTTGTAGAGGAGGGTCTTGTAGCTGATGTCCAGCAGTTGGGCCGCCTTGCGCCGGTTCCAGTTGGTCTGGCGCAGCACAGCCGCGATCATGCGCCGCTCCGCCTGCAGCGCGGCGCTGCGGGCGATCTCCTTCAGCGAGATCACCTCCCCCGGCTTTTCCCCGATCTCGATCTGGTCCAGGGGATCGGCCGGAGCCACGGGAACGGCGGCCGGCGAGGCGGGGGTCACGTTCTTCGCCCGGAACTCGCTGAACAAGAACCGCTCGTCGTTCAGGATGACGAGCCGTTTGACGAGGTTTTCCAGCTCCCGTACGTTCCCGGGCCAGTCGTAGGACAGGAAGTAGGCCATCAGGGCGTCCGACACCTCGGAGGGCCCGCGGCCGTACTTCTCCACGTACTTGTGGAGGAAGTACCGCGTGAGGAGCGGGATGTCCTCCCGCCGCTCCCGCAGCGGGGGGATCCGCACGTTCACCACGTTCAGGCGGTAGTAGAGGTCCTCCCGGAACTCCTTGTCCTCCACGGCCTTGCGCAGGTCCCGGTTGGTGGCGCACACGATCCGCACGTCCACCCGCACGGGCTCGTTCCCCCCCACCCGGCAGAACTCCCGGTCCTGGAGCACCTGCAGGAGCTTGGCCTGGAGCGGGAGCCCCATCTCCCCGATCTCGTCCAGAAAGATCGTGCCGCCGTCCGCGTACTCGAACTTGCCGAGCTTGCGCTTCTGGGCCCCGGTGAAGGCCCCCTTCTCGTACCCGAACAGCTCGCTCTCCAGGAGATCGGGGGGCAGGGCGGCGCAGTTCACCTTGACCCATCGCCCCCGCCGGCGGGCGGACTTGGTGTGGAGGCGCCGGGCCGCGAGCTCCTTCCCGACCCCGCTCTCCCCCTCGATGAGCACGGTGACATCCGTGTCGGCCACCGAGTCCAGCAGGTCCTTCATCGCCTGGAGCGTCGGGCTCACCCCGACGATGGGGTCGAGCTGCTCCTGCTCGGCCAGCTGGCTCCGGAGCTCCCGGATCTCCTGGACCAGCCGGCGGCGGTCCAGGGCCTTTTCGAGGGCAAGCTTGAGCTCCTCGGCCTCGAACGATTTGTCGATGTAATCGTAGGCGCCGGCGCGCATGGCCTCCACCACCGTGGCCGTGCGGCCGACCCCCGAGAGCATGATGACCGGCAGCTCCGGGTCCCGGTCGCGCAGATGCCGCAGCGTCGCGAGCCCGTCCATGCCGGGCATCATGACGTCCAGGACCACCACGTCGGGGGCGACCCCGTTGTTGAGGCGCGCCAGCGCCTGTTCCCCGCTCTCGGCGGTCATCACCCGGTATCCCTCGAGGGAGAGCAGGCTCTCCAGATACGCGAGGATGCCCGGATCGTCGTCCACGACCAGAACCGTGTACTGCGAGTCCATCGGTCCGACTCCCCTCGCCCCGAGTCGTCCCGGGGCTCCCCCGAAGGAACTCCACTCTTCCCGCGCCGGTCCCGCTCCCGCGCCCCCCCTCCCGGGAGAACCGCATCCCAACGGGAAGCCGATCACCTTACACCGCCCGCCCCCTTCGTCAAGCCCCCTCGCCGGGACGTCAGCAGATCCGGGGCAGCAACTCGCCGGCGGGCTCGTCCACGAACCGCAGCGCACCCAACTCCGTCCGGGCCACCACCCGGCCCGGCCCGCTCCGGACCTCCCCCACCCGGGCCGCCCGGCGGCCCAGGGGATGGGCCCGGAGCACCTCGAGGGCCCGCTCCGCGTGCCCCGGCGGCACGATCACCACGGCGCACCCCTCATTCGCCACCTCCAGGGGGTCGTATCCCAAGAGGTCGCAGGCGGCCCGGACCGCCCGGGGCACCGGCACCCGGCCCTCTTCGATCACGATCTCCACGGCCGACTGCGCCGCGATCTCGTTCAACGCCCCGGCCACGCCGCCCCGGGTGGGGTCGCGAAGGGCGTGGATGTCCACCCCCGCGTCGAGCATCCCGGCCACGAGCCCGCTGAGGGGCGCCACGTCGCTCGTCACGTCGGCGTCGAACCCCAACCCCTCCCGCCGGGAAAGGACGGCGATGCCGTGCCGGCCCACCTCGCCGGTGAGGAGCACCGCATCGCCCGGCCTTGCGGCCGCCCCCGAGATCTCCCGGCCCTCCGGGAGCACCCCGACCCCTGCGGTGTTCACGATCGGGCCCCCGTCGGGCACCACCTTGGTGTCGCCGGCCACAACCCGTACGCCGGCCTCCCGGGCCCGGCGGGCCATGTGCGCCACGATCCGGTCGAGGTCCCGGAGCGCGAACCCCTCCGGCAGCACGAAACCGGCCGTGAGGTACAGCGGCCGCGCCCCCACCATGGCCAGGTCGTTCACCGTGCCGCATACGGCCAGGTCCCCCAGGTTCCCCCCCGGGAACTCCCAAGGGTCCACCACGTAGGAATCCGTGGTCACCGCCAGCCGACCGGCGGGCACCTCCACCCGGGCCGCATCGTCGAGGCCGCCCCCTGCCACCTCCCCCCGTCTCCTATACACATCT
>CAZUYO010000088.1:0-10475 GCA_964624725.1 uncultured Thermodesulfobacteriota bacterium | reverse complement strand
TGGGAAAAGAAAAAGGGGTTCCCTTGCGGGAACCCCTTTTCGGGTTGGGTCGCGGCCGGCCTAGATGGCGCGGACGTTCGCGGCCTGGGGGCCCTTGGGGCCCTGGGCCACGTCGAACTCGACTTCCTGGCCCTCGGTCAGGGTCTTGAAGCCCTGGCCCTGGATGGCGCTGAAGTGCACGAACACGTCCGGGCCGCCGCCGGCCTGGCTGATGAATCCGTAGCCCTTCTGGTCGTTGAACCACTTCACGGTTCCCTTTGCCATGGTACTGCTCCTTTGGGTGTTTGGGCGTTCGGCCCAGGTGAGACACATGCGACGGGTCGAAGCGCCCGGGCAGGAACCGTTCCGGTCCGGGATCGAGCTGGATCCATCGATGTGACAAAAACTTCGGTCACCGGTCGGGGGGCTTCGGTTCGTCGGGGAACACCGCGCCAAACCGTTGCGCCCAACCGGGCCACGCAAAAGCGGGAGCCGCCTTTGGGCTGCTCCCGCTCCTCGAAAGTCCGCCGCTCGGTCGTGCTCGCCGCCCCCGCGTTGTGGAGGGCACGGTACGCCCTTTGGCGGAAGCGCGTCAAGGGGAAAAAGGGAGCCCGCCAGAAAAACCGGTCACACGAGGGAAAGAAGCGCCGTGAGGGTGGGAAGGCTCAGGAGGGTTGAGAGGAACACCGTGGTCGTGGCCAGGGTGGGCTCCACCTCGTACTCCATGGCGATGATCGACACCAGCACGGCCGCGGGCATGCCCGACTGGAGGATCCCGGCCGCGTATTCCAGGCGGGGCAGCCCGAACGGTACGGCGAGGCCGGCCGCGAGCGCCGGGGCCGCCAGGAGCCGGAACCCCGACGCGATCCAGGCGTCGGCCGTGGGCCGGAGGTCCCGGGCGCCGGCGAGCTGCAGCCCGAGGGCGAAGAGCATGGTGGGGATCATGGCGTCGGCCAGAAGCGACGTCGTCCGGGCCACCCAGAGGGGCGGTGCGAGCCCGGTGCTCGAGACGAGAAGGGCGGGCGGCACGGCCCACAGCGCCGGAGTCTTGAGCACCGAGGTCAGGGCCCGCATGCCGCCGCCCTTGGCCCAGCCGGCGGCGGCCACGCACACCACGAACGCCGCGGTCATGATGGCGATGAAGAAGATCGTGGCCGGCGCCAGGGCCTCGTCCCCGAGCCGGAACCGGATCAGGGCGAGGCCGAAATTCCCCACGTTCCCGAACACCGCCACCATGACGTACACGGCCGTGACCTCCCGGCTCCGGCGCAGGAGCCGGGCCAAGAGAAACCCGCAGGCGGCAAAGGCCAGGTGGGCGAGCACGATGTACGCGGTCATCCGGACCACGGCCCCGATCTCCACCCGGGAGGTGCTGATCACGTGGAAGGCGAAGGCCGGCACGAACACGTAGTAGGCCACCCGGGCGAGGGTGCGGCCGTCGAGCCCTAGGCGCGGGCCCAGGGCGTAGCCCAGGCCCACGATGGCGAACACCGGCAGGACGACGTCGAGAAAAACGCCTAGGACGTGGGCGAACACCGCGGGGGCCCCTACCCGTGGGGGTGGCGGCGGTCGTGGGGCAGTTCCTTCGAGATGGCCACGTAGTGGGTGGTGATGATCCGCACCACCTCGTCGGGGTCGTCGGTGAGATCGAACAGCTCGAGGTCCTCGGGCTCGATGCAGCCAAGGCCCGCCACCCGGTCCCGCATCCAGTCCACGAGCCCCTTCCAGTAGTCCACCCCGAACAGGATCACCGGGAACCGCCGGATTTTCTTGGTCTGGATCAGGGTCAGGGCCTCAAAGAGTTCGTCGAAGGTGCCGAATCCCCCGGGGCAGATCACAAACGCCACCGAGTACTTCACGAACATGAGCTTGCGCACGAAGAAGTACCGGAACGTAAGCCCCAGGTCCTGGTAGCCGTTGGGCTTTTGCTCGTGGGGCAGGTGGATGTTGAGCCCCACGGATTTCCCCTGGCCGCCCTTGGCCCCCCGGTTCGCCGCCTCCATGATGCCCGGGCCGCCCCCGGTGATCACGGCGAACCCGGCGTCGGACAGGCGCCGGCAGAACTCCTGGGTGGCTTGGTAGTACGGGGAGTCCGGCGGGATCCGGGAGCCCCCGAACACGCTCACCGCGGGCCCCAGATCGTTCAGGGTCTCGATGCCGTCGATGAGCTCGGCCTGGATCCGGAAGATGCGCCAGGTCTCCGAGGTGCGAAGGTCTTCCATGGATGCGCGCTCCGTGTCGAAAAGGGGTCAGAACGCCGAGAACTCGGCGCCCACGAGCCCGAGGGCCCGCACCGCCGAGCCGAACTCGTCGCGGTTGCCGCCCGAGCCGTAGGCCGCGAACGAAAAGAGCCGCCAGCGGTCCGAGAGGTTCCACTCGAAAAACCCCGTGGCGAGCCCGCTTCGGTCGTCGAGGTTCTGGGTCCATCGCAGGAGCACCGTGAACCGGTCGGCGATCTCGGAGTGCAGGTACTGGGCGAAGAGGTAGTGGCGCCGCAGCAGCCGGAGCCGAAGGGGCAGGCCGTCGGGATCCGCGGACGCGAGTCCGGCCTCCACGAGCCGCGCCGAGCCGTGCGCCAGGTCGAAGAACCGATCGGCGTCCCGGTCGTGGTAGCCCTCCCCGTTGAAGACGTACTCCAGGGTCAGGGTGGGGCCGGCCTCCAGGGTGTACGAGGCCCCGGCCAGGGTGAACGGCAGGATCGCCGGGTCGTCGTCCCGTACGTCGGCCAGGGTCACCCCGAGGGGCGGCGGCCCGTCGGCGGGGTAGAGGGCCTTCGAGCCCTTCTGGAGGCTCGCCTCGCCGTAGAGGAGCAGGGCGTCCGAGGCGGTCCATTTGCCGTAGGCCCGCACCGAGGTCTCCTCGTCGGGGCCGGCGTGGACGAGGAGCCCGCCGTTGGCCTCGTACCCCACGTACTCGACCTTGAGCGCGTGGGACGGGTGCCAGTCGCGGCCGTCCAGGTCCCCCTCCCCCCGGCCGGTGTTGGTGATCCAGGACACGGTCCACTCGTACGAGGGGAGCCAGACCACCCGCAGGAAGTCCATGCCGGCGATCTCGCGAACCGGGTTCTCCCGGCCGTTCTCCGCGAAGAAGGGGTTCGAGGGGTTGACGAGCTGGCCGGGGCCCCACTGGAGGTTTTCCCGGCCGAACGAGACGAAGAGCGTGTCGTGGAGCCTCCACCGGGCGGCTCCCTCGAGGAGCAGGGTCTCCTCGTCTCCCTCGGTTTCGCCGGCGTTCGGGCCGTCCTGCCAGCGGTCCCGGCTGAGCCGGACCCGGGGCTTGGCCGTGAGGAGGAGCCGCCCCCACTGGGCCGTCAGGTCGAGGCGGACCTCGGCCTCGGAGGTCTGGCGGGGCAGGTCGAGCACGCGGTTGTCCGGGTTCAGGCTCCCCAGCGTGGGGACCTGGTACCGGTGGGAGCCCAGGAGCCGAAGGGAGGCGGTGATGCCCTCCCACAGGGTCTGCGCCCAGGAGGGGCCCGGCTCGGGTTCGGCCCCCTCCGCCGGTTCCTCCCGGAGGAGCTCGACCACCCACCCTTCGGCGTCCCGCCCCACCGCGCCCCTCCGGGTGTTCTCGGGAAGCTCGAGGATGGTTCGCAGCGGCTCGGCGCTTCCCAGGAGCAACTGGTAGGCATCGCGCCGGTCGCCCCGCACCGCCACCACCCCGCCCTCCGCGGCGTGGAGCTCGATCCGGAACCCCAGCCGGTCGGCCCGGGCCTCGGCCCGGGCGGCCCAGGGGTTGGCCCGTGCGAGATCGCTGCGTATCGGCGCCGGATCGGGGGCCGTGGGGCCGGCCAGGGCCCGGAGCACCCGGAGCGGGAGCCGCAGTTCCCACGCGTCGGCCGGGCCGGCCGCCGCGGCGAGGCAGACGAGGACCACGAGGCCGCGCCAGCCCATGGCCGGCCTCACCGCACCAGGAGGTTCAGGTTGAAGGTGGAGTCGGGAAGCTCCTTCACCGTGATGTCCGAGTACTCCAGGGTGGTGACCTCCTGGGGCCGGATCGCGTCCCGGATGACCATGCGGCTCACGAACGGGATCTCCTCGCCCCGGAAGCGGATGCGGTTTTCGTACTCGAACTCCGCGGTCTTGAAGAGTTTGCCGCTCACCGTGTAGAACTCGGCCTTCACGCCCACGAGCCGCGACTTGCTCACCCAGTACTTGATCCGGTCGTAGGTGACCTTTTTGTTGCGGGCCGTGAGGTCGAGCACGTAGCAGGCCTCCCCATGGACGGCCTCGTCCCCCACGAACACCCCCTCGTAGTCGCCCGAGTAGTTGGTGCTCGCGATGTCGCCGTTGGCGGCCTGGCCCATGAGCTTCTGGCGGGGGCTGATGGGCACGGGCTTCGACACGCCGGGTTTGATGAACCACATGTTCCGGCCCACCATCAAAAGCTTCTGGCCCTTGACCCGGGGCGGGGCCGTGAACGTGGCCAGCACGTCCTCGTTGCGGGCCTTGACCTCCAGGGTCTGTTCCCGCTGCCTGCCCCGCTCGACCGAGGTCATCTTCACGGTCCAGACGAGCCCCGGCAGTTTCCCCCGGGCCCGGTCGGCCTTCTCCAACACCTGGCGGGGCGAGAGGGCCGAGGCCGCCGCGGCCGGGGTCACGGCGACGGCGGCGAACACACACAGCAGCAAGGCGATTCGTTTCATGGGTCACTCCCCCTCGTCGCGTCGTTCCTCGCCCACGATCCGGCCGTCCTCCAGCCGGACCAGCCGCTTCACCTGGTCCAGGAGCCGGGGGTCGTGGGTGGAGAAGATGAAGGTGGTGCCCTGCTCGTCGTTGAGCCGGCGCATGAGCTCGATGATGGTGTGGCTCGTTTCCGAGTCGAGGTTCGCGGTGGGCTCGTCGGCGATCACGATCTCGGGGTCGGTCACCAGGGCCCGGGCGATGGCCACCCGCTGGCGCTGCCCCCCGCTCATCTTGTCGGGCCGGTGGTGGACGAACTCCGAAAGCCCCACCTGCTCCAGGCGGTGGAGGGCCTTCTCCCGGACCCGCCGGGTCGGCTCCCCCCGGATCTGGAGGGGCAGCATCACGTTTTCGAGGGCCGAGAGCACCGGAACCAGGTTGAAGCTCTGGAAGATGAACCCGATGTGGCGGTTTCGCAGTTCGGCTTTGCGGTTCTCGGAGAGCCCCGCCACGTCCTGCCCCCCGATCCGCACGGCCCCCCGGGTGGGCTCATCGATCACGCCGATCAGGTTTAGGAGGCTCGTCTTCCCGCTCCCCGACGGCCCCCACACCGCCACGAACTCCCCCGGGTCGACCCTGAGGTCCACGCCCCTGAGGGCGTGGACCCGGGTTTCCCCGAGGCGGTAGATCTTCTCGACACCCTCGAGTTCCACCAGGGCCAAGGCGGGTCTCCTCGTCGTGGGGGCTTGCGCGGCCGGGCCGCGGGGTCCCCCTTCGTTTCGGCCGGAAGGCCCGCCGGCTCAAGGGCCGGGCGACCATTCCTCTTCGGCGGGCAGGGGGGCGAAGTACCGGGCCACGAGGTCGTCGGACACCCCGTCGAGGGAAGGGGGATCCCAGTGGGGGGCCCCGTCCCGGTCCTCCAGCACCGCCCGGACCCCCTCGCAGAAATCCCGGCCCTCCACGAACCGGTGCACCAGACGGTACTCCATCGCGAGGCACGAGGCCAGGTCCATCTCCCGGCCCCGGCGCAGGGCCTCCCAGGTCACCCGGAGGCTGGTGGGGGATTTTCGGGCGAGCTCCTGGCGGGTGGCTTGGGCCCACTCCGATCCCTCCCGGCCCATGGCCTCGAGCTCCCGGAGCGCCTCGTCCAGGGACGCCCGGGAGAAGGCCCGCCGGACCTCCCCGCGGCGGTCCCACAGGGGGGTGGGCCCCGGGGCGGCGCCGAGGTCCGAGAGCGCCCGGTCCACCGCGGTCCGGCCGGCCGCCGTCTCGAGGGCCGCCCGGAGGGCGGGCAGCCGCGACCGGGGCACGAAATGGGTGGCGAGCCCCAGGGCCAGCGCGTCGCCCGGCCCCACCGCGGTCCCCGCCAGGGCGAGATACGGCCCGAACCCCTCGGGCAGGCGGGACAGGAAGAAACTGCCCCCCACGTCCGGGAAGAACCCGATCCCCGTCTCGGGCATGGCGATCCGGGTGGCCTCGGTGGCCACCCGGTGGGACCCGTACACCGACACCCCCACGCCGCCCCCCATGGTGATGCCGTCCAGGAGGGCCACATGGGGCTTGGGGAACCGGTGGATCGCCAGATTGAGGCGGTATTCCTCGAAGAAGAAGGCCCGGGTCTCCGGCTCGAGCCCGGCGCCCTTGAGCCGGCACACGGCCCGCACGTCGCCCCCGGCGCAAAACGCCCGATCCCCGGCCCCCTCCACCGCGGCCAGGGTCACCGCCGGCTCGCCCGCCCAGGAGCGCAGGGCCCGGGCGAGGGCCCGGACCATGGGCAGGGTGAGGGCGTTCAAACTCTCGGGCCGGTCGAGCACCGCCCAGCCGGCCCGTCCCCTGGTCTCGATCCGGACGCCTTCGTGCGTCACCGTGCCCTCGCGTTCAGGGGACAGAGGACGGAAGACGGAGGACGGGGCTCCTCTGACCCGCGTCGTTCGGACCCCTGCCCCGATCCGAAAGAGCTTCCACGGGGCGGTGTTGGCGGCGTCGCCCACACGCTCCCGGGGGAAGACGCGCCGCCTCGCCGCCAAGCAGCCCCGCCGCCGGGCCGAAGTGAGACGGCGGGACTACGATCCCCCCTTCTTCCGAAACAGCGCGTCCAGTTGGGCCTTGGCCCTCGCCCTGGGGTCGTCCCCCGGCGAGGGGGGGCCGTCGCCGGGCTCGAACCAGTCGCAGAAGTTCGCCCGTTCCTTGTCGAGCACCCGCTCGGCCCGGGGTTCCCGGCAGTCGTTGTACGAGCCGGGGGCGTAGAACCGGCACTGCGCGCACGCGTGGAGGTCCGCGCCGCACCGGGGGCACGCGTCGCGCCGCCCCGGCCGGTCGAGCCCCGTGTCGGCGCCGCAGGCCCGGCAGATCACGCGGCCCTCCCCCGGGCGGGGCCGAAGGGGATGACCCGGCGCCGCTCCCTCTCCTCGGCGGCCCGGTACCGCTCGGGGAACGAGGCCCGGAAGAGATAGGGCACGAGGTTCGACCGGCACCGCCCCGCCAGGTGGGCCACCACCTCGTCGGCCTGGTCGGGGCCCACCCCGAGGCGGCGCAGTTCGTAGCGGTACGGGCGCCGGGCGCCCGGGATCCGCGCCACCATCGTCACCTTCACCTCGAGGAGGTTCTCGAAGCCGTACGGCGTGCGGGCCTCCCGGAGCTCCACCACCACCCCGTTGGGCCCCTCGATCGTCTCGATGAGCCGCCCGGTCATTCGCCTTCCGGAATGATCTCGGTCCACCCGTAGGGATCCTCGGCCTCGCCCCACTGGATCGCCGTGAGGCGTTTGTACAGCTCGGTCGTGACCGGGCCGGCCTGCCCCCGGGTGCCGTATACGAACTCCCGGTCCCGGTAGGTCACCGACTCCACCGGGGTGATCACGGCCGCCGTGCCGAGGCAGCCCGCCTCGTCGAAGGTCCCGAGTTCGTCCACCGACACGGGCCGCTGCTCCACGGCGAGCCCCATGTCCCGGGCGATCTGCTGGACGCTCATGTTCGTGATGCTGGGCAGGATCGACGGGCTCGCCGGGGTGATGTAGGTCTTGCCCCGGATGGCGTAGAAGTTCGAGGAGCCCGACTCGTCGATGTACTTCTTCTCCCGGGCGTCCAGGTAGAGGACCTCGGAGTACCCCTTCTCTTTGGCCCCGATGGTGGCCCGCATGCCGGCCGCGTAGTTGCCGCCGCACTTGATGTCGCCCACGCCCCCGGGGGCGGCCCGGTCGATCTCCTCCTCCACGATGAGCCGCACCGGCTCGAACCCGGCCTTGTAGTAGGGGCCCACCGGGGTCACGAACACCAGAAACAGGTACTCCCGGCTCGGCTTCACCCCCACCTCGGCGCTCGCCCCCAGGAGGAGTGGCCGCACGTAGAGGCTGGCCCCGCTCCCGTAGGGGGGCACGAACCGGCGGTTCGCCCGCACCACCCGGTGGACCGCCTCCCGAAACAGATCCACCGGCACGGGCTCCATGAGGAGCTTTCGGGCCGAGCGTTGGAAGCGCTTGGCGTTCTCCTCGAGCCGGAAGGTCTGGACGCGCCCGTCCGGCCGCTCGAACACCTTGAGCCCTTCGAAAATCTCCTGGCCGTAGTGGAGGCAGGTCGAGGCCATGTGGAGGGTCACGGTCTCGTCGGCCGTGAGCTCCCCTTCGGTCCAGGCGCCGTCGCGGAACCAATACCGGATGTTGGCGTCGGTCTTTTGGTAGGCAAAGGGTAGGTGGGCGAAATCCAGATTCGCTCGTTCCATGATCGCCTCGCTGGGTTTGGTGGTGCGGAAAAAGTGTTTGAGTTCGAATCTTAGCCCCGCGCGGTCCCGGGCACAACCCGCCCGTCAGCCCCCGTCGTCGACCGGAAGGTGCTCCAGGAGGGGAAGGGTCCGGCGGATCTCGTCGAAAATGAGGGCCGAGCTCATGGTGGCCATGGCCACGGCGTCCACCTCGGGGTCGAAGGGCAACCCGTCCATGGCCCGGCCCTTGAGGCGGCCCTCGAAAAACCGGTTGTCCCGGTCGGACCAGGGCTCGTTTCCGTATTTCGTCACGTGGATCGGCTCGAACCCGAGGATCTTCCCGCTCCGGTCGAAGGCGAACAGGAAGTGCACGGCCTCGCACACCTCGCACACGGGCGGCCGGCTCGCGAGCTTGGCGAACACCGGGAGGCGGCGCCCCCCGGAAACGGCCTGGTACACCCGGGCGCCGTTTCCCAGGTCGAGTTCCACCGCGTCGGCCTCCGGCTCGCCGGTGGCCCTCCGGAACAGCCGCCGGGCCCGTTCGCGCACGCCGAGGGCGTCCACCGGGAGGATCAGGGTGGGGTCGCTCAGGGGAATGCCCGGGTCGTTTTGCGCGAGGGCCGTTTCCGGGTTCGCGAGAAGGGCGAGCCCGTGGCCGAGGAGGGCCTGGCTTTCCTGGACCCCGAAGGAGTACCGGGCCAGGAGCCACCGGCCGTCTCTGCGCACGAGGAACACGGTGAACGGGGTGCGGCCGGCCCCGCCGACCCGGCGCCACTGGTCGAACTGGGGATCGGCCGTGATGGGGTAGGTGAGGCGGCGTTTCCTCCGGTATTTCCCCAGATATTTCGGCTGGTTCCCGGCCGCGACCGCCAGGAGCCGGACCCGTTCCCGAAGGCCCCGCCGCTCGAGTTCCCGGTAGAACGCCTCGACCTCCCGCACCTGCCGCTGGCACGGCACGCAGGACTTGTTGAAGAACTCGAGGACGAGCACCTCCCCCGGGATCTCGGAGAGCCGCACCGGGCCGTCCCGCCGGGAGAGCCCCAGATGGGGGTAGTCCTCGGGGGCGAGAAGGCCGTAGAACTCGAGGTCGGGGAAGGGATCCCCCGGTTTGAGACGCACCTGCCCCGGGGCGTCGGCCGCACCGGCCGGAACCGCCAAGGAAACGGCGAGGAGAACCAAGACCGCCCATCGGATCATCGTGGTCGCCCGGATAAGAACGCCTGGGGGGATGGGCCCCCGGAGAACCCGCCGGTACACTACCTTCCGGGCGGTTGGTGAGTCAAACTGCGTTCGGGGGGGAGAGGCCGGTTTCGCCGGCGGAAGGGACGGTGTGTCGGGCGACGAGGAGTGCCCCATGGACCCGAACACGTTGGAAACCGAACTGCGGGCCCTCCGGGAGAAGGTCGAAGCCTTGGAACGCCGGGTGGCGAGGCTGGAGGGGGCCGCCCCGGACCGGTCGGTCGAGGCCCGGGAACCGACCCCCCCGCCTGAGGCCGTGCGGGGGGACGAGGGGCGGTTGGGCGGTGCGCTCCAGAGGGCGGCCCTGGTGTGCTTCGTGCTGGCGGTGGCGCTGGTGCTTCGGACCGCCACCGAGGCGGGGTGGGTCGCCGGCCGGGTCGGGGCCTGGGTCGGGGTCGCGTACGCGGTGTGCGTGGCCGCGGCCGCGGGGTGGGCCGGCGCCAGGGGCAAGGAGGGCGCCGGCACGTTCCTCGCCGCCGGGGCGGTCACCGGATCGGCCGCCGTGCTCGAGTCGGTGACCCGGCTTGCGGTGATGACATCGAACGAGGCGTTTGCCGCCCTGTCGTTTCTGGCCCTCGCGGTGGGCGCCGCCGGGGGCCTCGGCCGGCTGCGCGGAGGGGTGGGGGTGGGGTTGCCCGCCGTCCTCGGCGCGACGTGGCTGCTTCCCCACCCGGCGGAAAGCCCGGGGGCCCTCGCGGCCCCAGCGGCCGCGGTCTGGATCGCGGCCCACCTGGCCGACCGGGGGGGCGTGGGGTGGCTTCGCGGCCTGGGGTTCCTTGGCCTGGCCGCCTCCGGGGTCCTGGCCGGCGAGGCGGACGGGCGGGGAGCCTTCTGGGCGGCGGCCGGGCTCTGCCTGATCCCCCTTGCCGCGGCGCTGGCGGACCGGGTGAGGGGCAAGACCCGGGGCTGGGTGGCGCTGGAACTGGCCGCGGGTGTAGGGAC
>CAZUYO010000087.1:0-10478 GCA_964624725.1 uncultured Thermodesulfobacteriota bacterium | reverse complement strand
GGCTACGCCCCCAGCAGCGCCTCCACGTGGGCCGCGACCGCCGGACCCAGGCCCACGAGGTCGTAGCCCCCTTCGAGCACGCTCACGATCCGCCCGCCGCAGAGGCCCTCGGCCGCCTCCACCAGACGGGCCGTGGCCTTCCCGAACCCGCCGGCCGTCAAGGTCAGGTGGGCCAGGGGGTCCGTGGCGAGGCCGTCGAACCCCACGGAAAGGACCAGGAGGTCCGGCCGGAACGCCTCCAGCGCGGGGATCACCTCGGACTCCAGGGCGGCCAGGAGTTCCGCGTCGCCGGCGCCGTGGGCGAGGCAGACGTTCCGGGTGCGCCCCCGACCCGGTCCGGCCCCCGTCTCCCCGGGCCAGCCCGTGCCCGGGTATTTGAGGGTCAGCGGGTGTTCGTGGACCGACACGTAGAGCACGTCGCCCCGCTCCCAAAAGATCTCCTGGGTCCCGTTTCCGTGGTGGGCGTCCAGGTCCACCACGGAAACGCGAGCGAGGCCCCGCCGCCGGAGGGCGTGCTCGGCCGCGAGCGCCGCGTGGTTCACGAGGCAAAACCCGCCCGCCCGTTCCGGCCCGGCGTGGTGCCCCGGGGGGCGCAGGCCGCAGAAGGCCCGCCCCACGGTGCCGTCGAGAACCGCGTCCACGGCCGCCAGGGCGCCGCCGGCGGCGAGGCGGGCCACCTCGAAGCTCTCGGGGCAGATCCGGGTCTCGGGCTCGGCGACGTACCCGAACCCGTGTTCGCAGGCGAGCCGCAGGAGCTCCACGTAGGCGGGGTGGTGGACGAGGGCGAGGTCTTCCTCCGAGGCCGGGGCGAACGGGAGGCGCGTCATGCGGTCGAGGAGCCCGTGGCCCTCCAGCGTGCCCTCGATCACCTCGAGCCGCAGGGGCGACTCCGGGTGGCCGGCCCCCGTGCGGTGGTGGCGGAAGAAGGGGTGCCCCACCCACCCGAGGCCGTCACCCACGGGGCAGCGCCTCCAGTTCGAGGAGGCGGCGCTTCACGGCCTCGGCCGCCCCGTTCTCCCAGTCGCCGGCGTAGCCGCCGAGCCCCGACCGGGCCACGACCCGGTGGCAGGGGACCACGATGGGAATCGGGTTGTGGCGGCAGGCCCCGCCCACCGCCCGGGCGCTCGTGCCGAGCTCCCGGGCGAGGTCTCCGTAGGTTCGGGTTTCCCCGTAGGGAATCCGGCGGAGGGCCTCCCAGACCCGCAGCCGGAACGCGGTGGAGCCGGGCGGGAACCGCAGCGGCACCGTAAACGCCGTGCGGCCGCCCCCAAAGTATTCCTCGAGTTCCCGGGCGGCCTGGGCCAGGAGGGTTCCGGAAGGGGCGGCCGGCGGGCCCCCGGCGCCGAACCGGATGCCCACCAGGGCCCCCCGCTCCGCGGCGAGGGTCAGGGGACCGATCGGGGTTTCCAGGGTCAGTTCTCGTGGGGCCATGGTTCTTCCCTCCCGGAGGCCGCACGTTGCGGGGGCCGGAATCTCGGGTACCCTCATTGTGCCACAGTCTGCGACCACCCGACACAGGAGGTTTCCCATGGCGGCGAATACGCCCGTATCCACCCCGATCCCTCTGGCGAGCTTCGTGGAGTACGCGGAAGGGTCCATCGTGAGCCGGACCCTCGTGGACCGGAAGGCCGGCACGCTCACGCTGTTCGCGTTCGACCAGGGCCAGAACCTGAGCGAACATACGGCCCCCTTCGACGCCGTGGTCCAGGTGGTGGACGGGGAGGCCCTCTTGATCATCGGCGGGGAGGAGGTCCGCGCCGGCGCCGGCGAGCTCGTCATCATGCCGGCCCACGTGCCCCACGCCGTGCGGGCCGAAACGCGGTTCAAGATGCTCTTGATCATGATCCGGGGGGAATGAAGGTGCGACCGCCGGGAGGAGAGCCCATGAAGCGGATCTTAGCAGTGCTCGGTTTGGTGGCGGGTTGGGCGGCGGGAGCCTGGGCCTACCCCAACGGAACGCCCCACTACGTGACCGATCTCGTGCCGGCCTGCGCGAGCTGCCACAGCGTGCGGGACGCCGGCACCATGCCCGAGCTTCCCGACCGCAGGGCCCAGGGGGAGCTCGCGGCCAACAAGCACCTGGGGGCGATCCGCGCCGGGGCGTTCCCCATGTACGCGGAGCTGACCCCGAAACAGCGCGAGGCCCTGGCGGCCGAGGTGGAGCGGATCGACCGCGAGGCGCGGGTGGAACTGCGCGGGCCGGACGCAGCCGCCCCGGGGGAGACGGTGGAGGTCACGGTGTCCTACCGGGGCGGAAACGGACCGGTGGTGGGGGTTCTCCTCGTGGACCGGCCGCTCCGGTACCAGGCGCGGCCGGCCCAGGCCGTGGGCTGGCGGATCGTGGGGGTCAGCGCGCGCACGGGGTCGGGCGAGGGGGCCGAACAGTGGTTCTCGCACCGGGTGGACGGGGCGAGAAACCTCAATTTCGTGTTGCTACCCGCCTCCCCCGGGAAGGGGGAACCCCCCTCGGGCACGGTGACCTTCCGGCTCCGGGCTCCCGCGGAGGAGGGCACGGCGCCGCTTACCGCGGTGTTCCTCTACGGCACCGAGAACACCGACCGGGCGGGGTTCTTCCAGCGGCCATCGGGGCGGATCCTGTTTTCGGCCCCCCTGGAGGTCCGGGTGGCACGAGGGAACTGAGCGCCCATGTTCGACCCGTTCGGGTGGGCCGCCAGGCACGTGTCGGAGTCCGCGCTCCACCGGTGGATCCGGTGGGGCGCGTTCGCGTTTTTCGCGGGCTTCACCGTGCGGCGGGTGGCCGAGTACCCCGCGTACGCCTCGAAGCCCTTGTGGTTCGTCGAAACCCTGGTGTTCGTCTGCCTCGCGTGGGCGTACGCGGTACGCTCGGGCCCGGTGGACCGGGCCCGGGGGGCGGCCGAGGTGCTCGTGCCCCTGGTCGGGGCGGCCTGGCCGTTTGCGCTCCTCCTCACCCCGCCCCACCCGGCCTGGGCCGCGCACCCGGGGGGCCTGCAGTGGGTTTTCGGGGGCATGACCTCGTTCACCGCGCTTACCGTGTGGGGGCTGTGGTGCCTGCGGGGGGCGTTTTCCGTCACCGTGGAGGCCCGGCGGGTGGTCAGCCGGGGGCCGTACCGCTGGGTGCGCCATCCGGTGTACCTGGGGGAGCTGGGAAGCGCCGCCGCCGTGGCGGCCTGGCGCTGGTCGTGGGGGAACGCCGTGCTCTGGGTCGGGTTCGCCGCGGTGCAGCTCTTGCGGGCGCGCCTGGAGGAGCGAAAGCTCCTCTCCGCGTTGCCGGACTACGCCCCCTACGCCCGGCGGGCGTGGTGGTTCTGGAGGGCGGCGCGGCCCTAGGGGGGCAGAACCCCTGTTACGGGCCCACCCCCGCCGTCCGGCACAGCTCCTCCCGCGCGAGCCCCACGGCTTGCCCCGCTTCCAATAGTTCCTCCCAGGTGGTCTCGTCGATGGGGATGCCCTCGGCCCGCCGCCGGCGCTCGGTTTCGCGCTCCGGCTCGCCGGGGATCAACACGGGTTCCTCCGGTCGGGCCGGCGGGGAGGCCTTGGCGTACTCCACGATCGCCTCCACCTCGCGCCCGAGCCAGCCCGGGTCCACGAGCCGGCCCGGGTCGATCACGACGGCGAGCAGGTTGTTCACGATGGCGCCGAGGCGGGGGTGCCCGGGCTGGATCGTGCCCCCGCCCGAGAGCGCCCCGGCGAGGAGTTCGCAGGCCAGCACGAGCCCGTACCCCTTGTGGTCTCCCACGGGGAGGAGCGCGCCCCGGTCCCGGTCGCGGAACATCACGGCGGGATCCGTGGTGGGCCGACCCCGGTGGTCGAGGAGGCACCCGGCCGGGGCCGGCTCCCCCTTGTTCATGTGGATCCGGACCTTTCCCAGGGCGATCCGGCTCGTGGCCATGTCGAGGAGCACCGGGCCGGTGCGATCGGTGCCCGGTACGGCGATGCAGACCGGGTTCGTGCCGAACCGGGCGTCGCTTCCGCGGAACGGGGCCACGAGCGGCGGGTGGTCCTGGACGTTCACGAACAGGATGCCCACGAGTCCGGCGGCGAGGCACTGCTCCCCGTAGGTGCCCACCCGCCCGATGTGGTGGGCGTGGCGCAGCGTGGCGAGCGCGATGCCGGTTTCCCGGCACCGGGCGATGGCGGCCTCCAGGACCTCGCGGGCCACCCGCTGGCCGTAACCGCGGTCGCCGTCGAAGGCGAGGATGGGGCCTTCGTCCTTGAGGAGCCGGGCCGGCGTGTTCGGACGAAGGAGGCCCCGGGACGCGAACCGCACGTAGTAGGGGAGCATCCCCACCCCGTGGCTGTCGTGGCCGGTGAGGTTCGCCCGCACCAGGTGGTCGGCCACGACCCGGGCTTCCCCCGGGTCGCTCCCGGTCCCGGTGAGTATCGCCGCGGCGAACCGGCGGAGGCGGTCTTCGAAGACGGTGGGCATGGGGGCCTCCTCGGAAACGACGGGTTGGGGCTGGCGCCCGGGGGGTGAAAAAGGAAACGGCCCGGACGGCGGTTCTCGCCGGTCCGGGCCGTTTCGGTGAAGATGGCGTCCCCAGGGGGATTTGAACCCCCGTCGCCGGCGTGAAAGGCCGGTGTCCTGGGCCAGGCTAGACGATGGGGACGGATCTGTCCGAGTTCCAGCGGGGCCGGCGGAGGGCCCCGGAGCTCCCAGGGGTGGTGAGCCGTCCAGGATTCGAACCTGGGACCCTCTGATTAAAAGTCAGATGCTCTGCCAGCTGAGCTAACGGCCCACGCCGATAAGGCCGGCCTTTATACCGGAGGCCCGCCCGGGTGTCAACCGGGGCCGCCGCCTTTTTCTACGGCCGGCCCAGGGAGAAGGGATCGAGGAACTCCACGGTCTGCTCCCGCCCCGGGCCGACCGATGCCAGGGCCACCGGGCAGCCCGTGGCCTCGGCCACGGCGTCGAGGAACGCCCGGGCGTTCCGGGGAAGGTCCGCCGGGCGCCGGGCGTCGCCGAGGGGCTCGGACCAGCCGGGGAGTTCCTCGTACACCGGCACGCACCGCGCCAGGTCCTCGGCCCGCGAGGGCACGAAGTCCACGGTTTCCCCGTCCAGCAGATACCGGGTGCACACCCGGATCGGGTCCACGCCCTCGAGCACGTCGAGCTTCGTGACCGCGAGGCCCGAGAGCCCGCTCAGGCGGCAGGCCGAGCGCAGGGCCACGAGATCGAGCCAGCCGCATCGCCGGGGCCGGCCGGTGGTGCTGCCGAACTCCCCACCCCGCTCCCGCAGCCGGTCGCCCATGGCGTCGTGGAGCTCCGTGGGGAACGGCCCCGCGCCCACCCGGGTCACGTAGGCCTTGGTGATGCCCACCACGGCGTGGACGTCCCGGGGCGGAAGCCCCGTGCCCGTGGCCGCGGCCCCGGCCGTGGTGTTGGAGCTCGTGACGAAGGGGTAGGTGCCGTGGTCGATGTCGAGGAGCGTCCCCTGGGCGCCCTCGAAGAGCACCTTCTTTCCCTCCCGGGTCCAGCGGTGCACCCGCTCGGTCACGTCCCCCACGAACGGCCGGATCCTCTCGCCCGCCCGGCACAGGTGCTCCCACATCTCCTCCGGGTCGAAGGGGCGCGCGCCCAGGTGACGGAGCAGGGCGTTTCGCTCGTCGAGGAGCGCGTCCACCTTGTCGCGGAGCGCCTCGGGGTCGAGCAGGTCGGCCACCCGAACGCCCTTCCGGGAGGCCTTGTCCTCGTAGCAGGGGCCGATGCCGCGGCCCGTGGTGCCGATCTGGGTCTTCCCGGCCCGGGCCTCCCGGGCCTTGTCGAGTTCCCGGTGGCAGGGCAGGATCACGTGGGCGGCCCCGCTCACCACAAGAGCCCCGTCGCCGGGCCACCGGCCCCGTTGGCGAAGGCCCTCGATCTCGTCCCAGAGCACGTCGGGGTCCACCACCACCCCGTTCCCGATGCAGCAGGTCGTCCCGGGGTGGAGGATGCCCGAGGGGATCAGGTGCAGGATGATCTTTTCGCCGCCCACCACCAGGGTGTGGCCCGCGTTGTTCCCGCCCTGGAACCGCACCACGGCATCGGCCCCGGCCGCGTAGAGGTCCACCACCTTGCCCTTGCCCTCGTCGCCCCACTGGGCGCCGATCACCACCACGTTCGGCATGCTCGATCGCTCCTCACGCCCGCGCCCGGGCGACGACTTCGTCTTCGGTCAGGAGTTCGGTTGCGCCCGACGCGAGGTCCACCCACCGCACGGCGGGGGCCACCTGGGGTTCGATCACGGCCGCCCATCGGAACCCCTGGGAGCGGGCGTGGGCCAGGGAATCCTCCAGGGGCCGGCGGATGAGGTCCCGGGCCGCCCGGCTGCCCTGGCGCCGGAGCCGCCGCGCCAGGAGGAGGGCGCGGCGACGGTCGGGCTCGAAATTGATCAGGAACACCCCCTCCGGCTCCGGCCCCGGGCCGGGCCCGGCCAGGGCCGACAGGATCGCCGCGAGATCCAGGGAGAACCCCGTGGCGGGCAGGTCCCGGCCGTAGGCCGCGCACAGCCGGTCGTAACGGCCGCCCCGGCACAGCGGCACGGCCAGGTGGGGCACGAACGCCTCGTAGATCACCCCGGTGTGGTAGTCGATGCCGCGGATCTCGCCCAGATCCAGGGTGAGGCGGTCGGACAGGCCGTGGACGCCCACGAACTCCACCACCCGCGCCAGGTTCTCGAGGGCCCGCACGCTGTGCTCCGAGTCCACCAGGGTGGCGGCCCGGTCCAACACCTCGGTGCCGCCGGCCAGGAGGGGCAGTTCGGCCAGGATCTCCTTGCGCCGATCGGGGATGGGGAGGATCTCGAGAAGCCCCGCGAGATCGCTCAGATCCTTCCGGGCCACGGCGCCCCGGAGGGCCTCGAGTTCGCCCGGCGCGAGGTCGAGGCCCTCGACCACCCCTCGGAAGAACTCCACCTGCCCGAGATCCACCTTGAACCCGTCGATCCCGGCGGCCTCGAGGCAGGCCACCACCAGGGCGATGCCCTCGGCATCGGCCTCCGGGTCCCGAACCCCCAGAAGTTCCGCCCCGACCTGGGGGATCTCCCGCGACATCCCCCGCCGCTCGGGCACGTGGCGCACCACGGATCCCTCGTAGCAAAGCCGCAGGGGAAGGGTGGCCTCCGGGAACCGGGTGCCCGCGATCCGGGCGATCTGGGGCGTGAAATCGGCCCGGATGGCGAGCACGTGGCCCGTGCTACGGTCGACGAACCGGTACAGGAACGTCTCGTCCCCCGGCTCCGGGAGGGCCGGCTCGAAGGTGTCGGCGTGCTCCAGGAGCGGGGTGCCCACCAGGCGGTAGCCCCAGCGGGCCAGCTCGGCCAGGCAGGCCTCGCGCACGGCGTGGAGGCGGGCCGCCTCGTCGGGCAGCCGGTCGGCGAGCCCGGGCGGAAGTTCGCGGTGCCGGGCGGGCGCTCCCGCCCGGCCAAACCGATGGGTCATGGGCCGTTCCGGAATCGGTCTAGAGGTGGGCCGCGGTGACGCTCACCACGTTGGGAAGCTCCTTCAGTTCCCCGAGGACCTCCTCCGGGACCGGCGCGTCCACGTTCACCACGGTCACGGCCCGGCCGCCCGGGGCCTCGCGGCCGAACTGCATCTGGCCGATGTTGATGGCGTGGCGGCCCAGGGTGGTGCCGATGCTCCCCACGAGCCCCGGCCGGTCGTAGTTCCAGAACACGAGCAGGTGACCCCGGGGGATCGCCTCGATGGGGATGCCGTCGATCTCCACGATCCGGGGTTCCTTGCGGCCGAAGATCGCCCCGGCCAGGCTGAACCGGCCCTGGGCCGTCTCGACGGCGAGCCGCATCATGGCCGAGTAGTCCTCGCCGTTCTTGGCCGTGGTCTCGGACACCCGGATTCCCCGCTCCCGGGCGATCACCGGCGCGTTCACCAGGTTCACCCGTTCGCCCAGGCTCGCGGACAGCAGACCCTCCAGGGCGGCCGCGGTCACGAGCCCGGTGCGCCCCTCGGCGATCCGGCCGGAGTACTGGAGGTCCACGGCCCTCAGTCCCTCGACCCCCAGTTGGGCCTGGAGCCGCCCCAGGCTGCGGGCGAGATCGAGGTAGGGGGCCATCTGGTTGAGGATCTCCGGCGGCACGCTCGGCACGTTCACCGCGTTGCGGATGATGCCCCGCTCCAGGTAGTCCACGATCTGCTCGGCCACCTGCACCGCAACGGCCTCCTGGGCCTCCACGGTGCTCGCCCCGAGATGGGGGGTGCACACCACCCGGGGGTGGGCCACCAGCGGCGTGAGCCCCGGCGGTTCCTCGCGAAAGACGTCGAGGGCCGCACCGGCCACCTTGCCGCCCTCGAGGGCCTCGAGGAGGGCGTCCTCGTCCACGATGCCCCCCCGGGCGGCGCATACGAGGTACACCCCGTCCTTCATCTTGGCCAGGGTGTCCCGGTTGATGAGGTTTCGGGTCTCATCGAGGAGCGGCACGTGGATCGTCACGATGTCGGCCCGCCGGAAAAGCTCCTCGAGGCTCACGAGTTCCACCCCGAGTTCGGCGGCCCGCTCCTGGCTCAGGTAGGGGTCGTACCCCACCACCTTCATCTTAAGGCCCAGGGCCCGGTCGGCCACGATGGACCCGATGTTCCCCAGGCCCACCACCCCCAGGGTCTTCCCGCACAGTTCGTGGCCCTGAAACTTCTTCTTCTCCCACTTGCCCTGCTTCATGCTGGCGTCGGCCTGGGGGATGTTCCGGACCAGGCTCATCATCAGGGCCAGGGCGTGCTCGGCGGTGGTCACCGAGTTCCCGCCCGGGGTGTTCATGACCACGATGCCGCGTTTGGTGGCCTCGGCCACGTCCACGTTGTCGACGCCCATGCCCGCCCGGCCGATGACCTTGAGGTTCGCCGCGCGGGCGAGGACGTCGGCCGTGACCTTGGTGGCGCTGCGGATCACGAGCGCGTCGTACTGCCCGAGGATCTCCTTGAGCTCCTCGGGCTTCAGGCCCGTCTTGACGTCGACCTCGATCCCCTCGGCCGACCGGAGGATCTCCACGCCCCGGGGAGAGAGGCTGTCGCTCACCAGCACCCGTTTCATCGGTTTTCCCCTCCCAGCACCGAAAGGGCCGCGGCCACGCCCCGGCCCAGTTCCACCGGCCGGCCGAACTCCCGGAGCGTCAGCTCCAGGGCCGACACGGCGGCCACCACGTCCATGGGATCCAGGTAGCCCATGTGGGAGATCCGGATGATCTTGCCCTTGGCCTGGTCCTGGCCGCCGGCCACGGTCATCGAGAACCGTTCCCGGAGGGCCTTCTTGAAGGCCTGGCCGTCCACGCCCTCGGGCATCTGGATCGCCGTGCAGGCGTCGCTGGGGCTCTCCGGGGCGAAGAGCTCGAGGCCCAGGGCCTTGGCCGCCTCCCGGGTCGCCCGGGCCATCCGGGCCGTGCGGTCGTGCACGCCCTCGAGGGTCTCGGCCCGGATCCGGTCCAGGGCCTCCCGGAGCCCCACGATGAGGCTCACGGCGGGGGTGTAGGCGGTCTGGTTCTCCTGCTGTTTTTTCCGCTCGGCCTTGAGGTCGAAGTAGAACTTGGGGAGGTCCGAGGTCTCGAGGAACCGCTCGGCCTTCTCGCTCCATGCGATGAAGGCGAGCCCGGGCGGAAGCATCAGGGCCTTCTGGCTTCCCGTGACGAGGACGTCGATCCCCCACTCGTCCATGGGCAGGGGGAACACGCCCACGGCCGTGATCCCGTCCACCACGAGGAGCACGTCCCGGTCGCGGGTGATGCGGGCGATCTCCTCCACGGGGTGGCGCACGGCGGTGCTCGTCTCGCTCGCCTGCACGTACACGGCCCGGATCGAGGGGTCCGCGTCGAGGGCCTCCCGGACCGCCGCCGGGTCCACGGCCCGGCCCCATTCCACCTTGAGTTCCACCGGGTCGCAGCCGTACGCCTTCAGGATCTTGCCCCACCGCTCCCCGAACTTCCCGCCGTTGACATAGAGCGCCCGGTCGCCCCGGCGCAGGAAGTTCGTCACGGCGCTTTCCATGGCCCCGGTGCCCGACGCGGCCAGGATCACGACGTCGCGCTCGGTTTGGAACACGTACTTCAGCCCCTCGCGGCAGGCCGCGAAGATGGGCTTGAACTCGGGTTCCCGGTGGTGGATCGCCGGCCGGGCCATGGCGAGAAGGGCCGTTTCGGGTACCGGCGTGGGCCCCGGGGCGAGAAGGCGGTACTTGTACACGGTGGACCTCCTTGATGGGGGAAACGGACGAAAACGTGCCGACCGGCACAAACCGGGAACGCTAGCAAACCGCCCGGAAAACCGTCAAGGACGGAACGACCGGCCTCAGGCCGGCTCGGTCGGGCCCTCGGGCTCCTTTCCGGCCTCGGCCGGGGGCGCCTCGGGCGCCTTCTTTCTCGTGCGCCGGCGCTTGGGCTTCTCCTCGGCGGCGGGTTGGGCGTCCGGGGCGGCCTGGGCCGGGGCGGACGGGGGTTCGGCCGTCGCCTCGGGGGCCTCGGCTTCGGCCGGGGGCGCCTCGGGCGCCTTCTTTCTCGTGCGCCGGCGCTTGGGCTTCT
>CAZUYO010000086.1:0-10493 GCA_964624725.1 uncultured Thermodesulfobacteriota bacterium | reverse complement strand
GGGAATCGAAATACACGCAGTCCCCCTCCCGCAGCACGATCCGCTCGTCCTCCAGCAGGAGCTCCGTCTCCCCCTCCAGCACCAGCAGGAACTCCTGGCCCTCGTGGCAGTACTGGCTTTCGTCCTGCCGGGTGGTCGCGTCCACGTGGAGCAGGAACGGGTCCATCAGCTTGTCCCGTTTGTGAAACGTGAGGGCCTGGTAGATGTAGCCGTGCCGTCCCCCGGTACGGGAGATCACCTGGCTCACCACCGGCCGCTCCTCGCGGCGGACCACCTCGTAGGGAACCTCCGGGCCCTCGTCCCGGAAGAAGTACCCCATGGTCACCCCGAGCACCCGGGCGATCCGCGAAAGCGTCGCCAACGGAGGGGAGACGTTGTTATTCTCGATCTGGGAGATCAGGGCGGGGCTGAACCCGGTCTCGTCGGCCACGTCCTGGAGGGTTTTCCCCCGTTCCAGGCGCAACCGCTTGATCTTCGCCCCGATGTTGAACTCTTCCGCCCCGGCCTCACGGGCGGCCTCCCGCCGGCGGCCCCTCCGGCGCCCCGTGCTGCCGGCCGCCCCGGCCTTCCCCGCCGCGGGGCGGGTTTCGGAGGTCTCGTCTGCCACCGGATGCTCTCTCCCACGGTCTCGCCGCGCCGGGGCGGCGGATCCCAACGTCGGTTTACGGGCCGCCGCATTCTAGGGGCCCCGTCCGAGCGGGGTCAAGCGACTTCACGCTGCCTAAAAAACTTTAGTCTGGCTAAAACCCACGAACACAAAACGGCCCGCCGGGTTGCGGCGGGCCGGGAACCCCCGAGCGCCGGATCGCGCCGCTACAACCCCTGCCCCACGTCGAACCCGAGGCGGGCCGAGAGCTTCTTCCCGGCGTCCACGGCGAGCGGGACGAGCTCCTCCTGGAGCCGGTCGTCGGTGAACCGATAGGCCGGCCCCGAGATGGAAAGCCCCGCCACCACCCGGCGCGTATAGTCCCGCACGGGCACCCCCACGCAGCGGATGCCCTCGTCGAACTCCTCGTCGTCCAGGGCGTACCCCTGCTCCCGGATCTTCTCGAGTTCCTTCAGGAACTCCTCCCGGTCCGTGATGGTGTTGCGGGTGTAGCGCTTCCACTGGATCTCGCCCAGGATCCTCTCGACCTCGTCCGCCGACTCGAACGCGATCTGGGCCTTGCCCACGGCCGAGCAGTACACCGGCAGGCCCACGCCCACCCGGCTCACCACCCGCACCGGGTGCCGGGCCTCCACCACATCCACGTACACGACCCGGTCGTCCCGGATGAGGCCCAAGTACGCCGTCTCGTTGCACTTCTCGACGATCTCCTCGAGGATCGGGCGGGCCATCTTGAGAAGGCCCATGTGCTTGATGAACACCTGGCCGAGCTCCAGCACCTTGAGCCCCAGCCGGTAGTTCCCGGTGACCTTGTTCTGCTCGATGTAGCCGCGGCTCTCCAGGGTCGCCAGGAGCCGGAACACGTTGTTCTTGTGGAGCCCGAGGCGCTTCGAGAGCTCGGTCACCCCGAGCTCGGTCTCCTCCCCCCGGAACTCCTCCAGGAGGTCGAGCGCGTTGGTGACGGACTGGATGATATAGCTGGACTTCTTTCTCCTAGCCACCGCAATCCCTGTGCCTGCCCCGCCGGGGCCGTAAGAAAAGACGGAACCTACCCTTGTGAAGAGCCGCTCATTTTAGCCACGCCCCCTCGCGGGGTCAAGCGCCAAACACCCCCCGGCGAAAGCAAAACACCACCGATTCGGTTTGGATCGGCGTTTTCGCCCCAATGCGCCGCAAAGGATCGGGGCCGCGAAACCCGCAACGCCGTTCGCCCCTCCAAATTGGGCACCAGAATAAAATCTTGTTATGCACCCGTCAAGGTGGGTCCCCCCTCTTTTTTCCGCCCCTCCACAAAAAGGGCCGGCCCCGGGGGGGCCGGCCCTTTCGCTCTACGGGACGTCGCCCGCCTACATGTGGGGCAGGAGCGGCGCGATCACGAGGCTCACGACACTCATCAGCTTGATCAGGATGTTCATCGAGGGCCCCGAGGTGTCCTTGAAGGGGTCGCCCACGGTGTCGCCCACCACCGCGGCCTTGTGGGCGTCGGAGCCCTTGCCGCCGAGCGCGCCCTTCTCGATGTACTTCTTCGCGTTGTCCCAGGCGCCGCCGGCGTTGGCCATGAAGAGCGCGAGCAGCACGCCGGTCACGGTGGCCCCGGCGAGGAGCCCGCCCAGCGCCTCGGCACCGAGCACGAAGCCCACCACCACCGGCACGATCACGGCCGTGAGGCCCGGCACGATCATCTTCCGCAGGGCCGCCTGGGTCGAGATCGCCACGCAGGTGGCCGTATCGGGCTTGGCCGTGCCCTCCATCAGGCCCGGGATCTCCCGGAACTGCCGGCGCACCTCGTTCACCATGTCGTAGGCGGCGTCGCCCACGGCGGTCATGGTCATCGCGCCCACCAGGAACGGGATGATGCCGCCGATCAGCATGCCGATCACGGTGTTGGGGTCGGTCAGGTTGATCTCCGCAAGCCCCGCCGCCGAGGCGTAGGCCGCGAACAGGGCCAGCGCGGTCAGCGCGGCCGAACCGATGGCAAAGCCCTTCCCGATGGCGGCGGTGGTGTTGCCCTGGGCGTCCAGGGTGTCGGTCACCTCACGCACCTCCGGGCCGAGCTCGGCCATCTCGGAGATCCCCCCGGCGTTGTCGGCGATGGGGCCGTAGGCGTCCACGCTCATCGTCACACCCACGGTGGAGAGCATGCCCACCGCGGCCACGCCGATGCCGTAGAGGCCGGCCAGGTGGTACGAGCCGAAGATGGCGGCCGCGATGAAGAGCACCGGGATCGCGCAGCTCTCCATGCCCACGGCGAGACCCGTGATGATGTTCGTGGCCGGACCGGTCTGGGAGGCCTCGGCGATACGCACGATGGGCTTCGCCGCGGTGTAGTACTCGGTCACGAGCCCGATGGCGATGCCGGCCACGAGCCCGAACACCACGGCGTAGAACACGCCGATGGGCAGCCCGAGCTTGTTGGCGATGGCGTAGGCCCCGATCACCAGGAGGATGGCCGAGACGAACGTCACGTTCCGCAGGGCCTTGGCCGGGCCCTGGTTCTCCAGGATCTTCATGGACACCACGCCGATCACGCTGGCCACCAGGCCGGCCATGATCACCAGAAGCGGATAGGCCATGTAGGCGAGCTTCTCGGTGGCCGGGATCACCGCGCTCGTGGCCGCGATCGCGATGGTGGCCACCACCGAACCCACGTACGACTCGAAGATGTCGGCGCCCATGCCGGCCGTGTCGCCCACGTTGTCGCCCACGTTGTCGGCGATGGTGGCCGGGTTGCGCGGGTCGTCCTCGGGGATGCCGGCCTCGACCTTGCCCACCAGGTCGGCGCCCACGTCGGCGGCCTTGGTGTAGATGCCGCCGCCCACACGGGCAAACAGCGCGATCGACGAGGCGCCCATGGCGAACCCGTTGATGTACTGGGCGCTCTCGGGGTCACCGAACACGTAGAAGGCCACGCCCAGGCCCAGGAGCCCCAGGCTCGCCACCGAAAGGCCCATCACGGCGCCGCCCGAGAACGCCATGTACAGGGCCTTGCCCATGCCGGCGTCCTTGGCCGCGGCCGAGGTCCGCACGTTGGCCCGGGTGGCGGCCTTCATGCCGAAGAACCCGGCGGCCAGGGAGCACACGGCACCGCCCAGAAACGCCCAGGCGGTCATGGGCGAGATCTTCCAGAACAGGAGCAGGAACACGACGGCGATGAAGATGACGAGGATCTTGTACTCGCTCTGCAGGAACGCCATGGCCCCCTCGTGGATGGCCTCGGCGATCTCCTGCATGCGTTCGTTCCCGGCGGGTTGGTTCTTGATCCACGAGTAGATCAGGGCCGCCACGATCAGCCCGCCGATGCCCACGAGGGGCGCGTACACGGTCCAACTGCTCAGGTTCTCCATGTTTCCCTCCCTTCCGAATAAAAGGTTAGGTGTGGAACCGGTTCATGGCCCGCAAAGGCCCTTCCCCAACAATATGGAAAACGGCGTCGGCGGCTCGTGCCCGGATCGCCGGAATCTCCGCGGCCTCGTCGGCCGAAAACGGGCTCAACACGTAGTCGGCCACGTCCCCCTTGCCCTGGGGCCGGCCGATCCCCACCTTCACCCGCACGAACTCGCCGGTGCCGAGCACGGCCAGAATCGAGCGGATGCCGTTGTGCCCCCCGTGCCCCCCCCGCACCCGGATCCGGATCGCGCCGAAGGGGAGATCCAGGTCGTCGTGGACCACGATCAGGCGCTCGAGGTCCACCCCGAACCGGTCCACCAGCCGGCCCACGGCCTCGCCGCTCCGGTTCATGTAGGTCTGGGGCTTGGCGAGGACCACGGGCTCCCCCGCCAGCCGCCCCTCGGCCACCCGGGACCGGCAGGCCTCGCGCCACCGGCCCGCCCGGGCCCTGCCGGCCAGCTCGTCGGCCACCCGAAACCCGATGTTGTGGCGGGTGTCCTCGTACTCCGGGCCGGGATTGCCAAGCCCCACCACGAGGAAGGGACCCATGGGGCGGCGTCGGGGCTAGGCCTCGGCCTCGGCCGCCTCTTCCTCGGTCTCCTCCCCTTCCTCGGCGTAGCCCGACGGCGCCACGATCACGCACACGGCGAGCTCGGGGCTCGTCAAGATCCGCACCCCCTCCGGCGGGGTGAGGTCGCTCACGTGCACCGATTCGCCGGGCTTGAGCTCGGTCACGTCCAGGACGATCGCGTCCGGCAGGTCGTCGGGCTTGCAGGCCACCCGGAGCTCCCGGCGCACCACCTGCAGGATCCCGCCCAGCTTCACCCCGATCGGGGTGCCCTCCAGATGGATCGGCACGGTGGCGTGGATGATCCGGTTCGGGTCGAGCTTGTAGAAGTCCGCGTGGATGAACCGGCGCTTCACCGGGTCCACCTGCAGGTCCTTCACGATGACCCGGGCCCCCTCGAGGTCGGGATCGCTGCTCCTCAGGCGCAGGAACACGTTGCGCTCGGCCGGGGTGCGCAGGGCCCTCACCAGGTCCTGCTCCCGGAACGTGACCATCTTGGGCGCCATCTCGGGGCCGTACACCACCCCGGGGGTGCGGCCCGCGGCCCGGAGCTTGCGGGCCACGCCCTTCCCCACGCCCTCCTTGGGTTCCACCGAAAATTCGACTTCCGCATGCATGGTTCTTCTTCCTTTCCGAGACCTTCTCGAGGCTAAACGAACAGGGAACTCACCGACCCGCACTCCGTGATCCGGCGGATCGCCTCGGCGAGCAACCCGGCCACGGTGACGGCATGGATCTTGCCGCTCTCCCTCGCCCGGGCGCTCAGGGGAATCGTGTCGGTCACCACCACCTGCTCCAGGGGCGAGTCCACGATCCGGTCCACGGCCGGCCCGGAGAGCACCGGGTGGGTGGCCGCCGCAAACACGCGGCGGGCGCCGTTTTCCTTGAGGGCCCGGGCCGCGTTGGTCAGGGTGCCGGCGGTGTCGATCATGTCGTCGAGAAGCAGCGCATCCCGGCCCTCCACCTCGCCGATGATGTGCATCACCTCGCTGACGTTCGCCTTCTCCCGCCGCTTGTCGATGATGGCCAGCCCGGCGTCGAGGCGCTTGGCGAAGGCGCGGGCCCGCTCGACGCCGCCGGCGTCGGGGCTCACCACCACCAGGTCCTCCCCGGGCAACCGGCGACGGAACTCCTCGAGGAGCACCGGCGTGGCGTAGAGGTTGTCGACCGGGATGTCGAAAAACCCCTGGATCTGGCCGGCGTGGAGGTCCACCGTGAGAATCCGGTCGGCCCCGGCCACGGTGATGAGGTCGGCCACGAGCTTCGCCGTGATCGGCACCCGGGGGTTCACCTTCCGGTCCTGCCGGGCGTAGCCGTAGTAGGGCATCACCACCGAGATGGACCCGGCGCTGGCGCGCTTCAGGGCGTCCATCATCACCAGGAGTTCCATCAGATGGTCGTTCACCGGGGGGCAGGTGGGCTGGATCACGAACACGTCCCAGCCGCGGACGCTCTCCTCGATCTCGACCGCCACCTCGCCGTCGCTGAACCGCCGCACCACGGCGCGGCCCAGCGGGAGCCCGAGCCTTCGGCAGATCGCCTCGGCCAGGGGCCGGTTCGCGTTTCCGGTGAACACCCGAACGTTGTGCATGGACCCGTACCGACGAAAGACCCGGCAGCCCGAACGGCCGCCGGGAGGTTCAAAACCTGGCTGGGGCGGCAGGATTCGAACCTGCGAATGCCGGAATCAAAATCCGGTGCCTTACCGCTTGGCGACGCCCCAACGGCTACCGATCTCGATCACCGCCCGCCCGATCCCCCTCGTCCCGAAACGGAAACTCACCCGGGGCCAGGGTACGCACGAGCCGCGCCGTCCACCCCCGGGCCGCCGCCCGGGGCGCGACCTCGGCGTGGAGCGCTTCGGCGGCCCTCCGGTCCGGCAGGAGGCCGAACACGGCCGACCCCGATCCCGTCATGGCCGCCACCGGAGCGCCGGCCAAGAGGTCCAGGGCCTCCCCCACCGCGGGGCATTGCGCCCGGGCCGGGGGTTCGAGGTCGTTGCGCACCTCTCCCCGAACCCCCCGAAAAGTGAGGTGCGCTATCCTAGGGGCGGCCCTACGGGAAGTCAAGCCCTCGGAAAACCGAGAAAACACCCGGGCGGTCGAAAGATTCACGCCGGGCCACACCACCACGAGCCATAGCTCCCCGGGCCCGATCGGAGAGACCCGCTCCCCCACCCCCTCGACCCACGCCGGACCCCGGGCGAAAAAAAACGGCACGTCCGCCCCTACCGCGAACGCCGCCCGGCTCCGCTCGGCGGGGCTCAGCGACCGGCCGAACAGGCGCTCGAGGCCCAGGATCACCGCCGCCGCGTCGCTCGAGCCGCCGCCGAGCCCCGCCCCGGCCGGGATGGACTTCTCCAGGCCGATCCGGACGCCGGCGGCCACGCCGGTGACGCCGAAGTAGTACCGGGCGGCGCGCACGCAGAGGTTCTCCTCGGCCCCGGGGCCCTGCCCCGCCATCTCGATCCGGCCGGGTTCGCCGAGCGGCTCGAGCCACAGCTCGTCGAACCACGAGATCGGGGCCATCAGCATCCTGAGGTCGTGGTACCCGTCGGGCCGGCGGCCCAGCACCTCGAGGACGAGGTTCACCTTGGCCGGGGCCCGAAGCTCGAGGCGTTGGGACATCGCAGGGATCCTGCCCCCGGGCGCGGGGGGAGCGCGGCAAAGGAAAAGGGCCTGGGTCCGGCGAAGACCCAAGCCCTTGGTCGAACCTGGTGCCCAGGGGCGGAATCGAACCACCGACACGGGGATTTTCAGTCCCCTGCTCTACCGACTGAGCTACCTGGGCCCCCAAAGCGGGAGCGGAGATTACCCCGCCCCCCCGGGGCGTGTCAAGGACCGGGCGGTGGGGCGAGGCCCCAGCGGGCGAGCGCCCGCACGGCCTGGGCGAGGGTCTCCTCCTTCGGGCCGTCGGTCACGATCCACGCGGGTTCGGGCTCCCCCGGGCCCGGCGGTTCCCACCCGGCCCGGGCGCGGCGGTACACCTCCCAGTCCGCGTCCGAAGGGCCCTTGCGGGGCCGGGAGAGCCGGCGGCGCACCTCGGCCTCGGACGCCTGGCACAGCAGGATGCCCGACCGCACCCCCCACGCCCGGGCCGTCTCCCGCAGGGCCCGGCGCCAGCGGGCCTCCCTCAGGGTCGCGTCCACGATCACCCGCCGGCCCTCGAAGAGCGCTCCCTCGGCCCTCCGGAACACCTCGGCGTAGGTGCGCTCGGTCCACTCCGGGGTGTAGATGCCCTGGCCGTAGCCGGCCGGGGCTCGGTCGGCCGGGGAGAGCCCGGCCAGCTCCTTGCGCACCACGTCCGTTGCGATCACCCGGAACCCCAGCCGCTCGGCCAAGCCCCGGGCCAGGCTGGACTTCCCGCTGCCCGGAAGCCCCCCGACCCCCAGGAGGCAGGGCCGGCGTTCGGGGGGTTCCAGGGCGTCGAGGGCCACCAGCCAGTGGGCCCGGGCCGAGGCGAGGGCCCGGTTCCTTTCGTCCGGGGATACCTCGGGCTCCAGGGCCGCGAACCCCTCCACCTTGGCCCGCACGCAGGCGCGGTAGGCCACGTACCAGGGGAACAGCCCCGCCCCCTCCGGGTCTTCCGCCGCGGCCAGGTAGGCCTCCTCGAACCCGCGGGCCAGGTCGCGGCGGCCCCGGAACGCGAGGTCCATGGCGAGGAACGCGGCATCCGCCACCGGATCGGCGTACCGGAACCGCTCGTTGAACTCGATGCAGTCCACCGCGACCCACCGCCGGTCGGGGCTTCGGCGGGGGAACCAGTACACGTGGTCCAGGTGGAGGTCGCCGTGGGTGTCGCGCGGCACCCCCCGGGCCGCCCGGTCGTCCATGAGGGGGGAGAGCGCCGAAAGGCCGTGCTCCGTGCCCCGGCGGACGCGCTCGAACACGCCGTCGGACACCGTGATCCCCCGGTGGCCGGCCGTCTGCTCGAAGTTCTCCCGGGCGTTCCGGCCCACCACGGCCGCCCTGCCGAACCGCGCCACGTGCTCGCCGGCCTCGGCCCGGGCGTGAAACCGGGCCAGGAACGCCCCGAAGGACCCGATCTCCCCAATCCCCACCTCGCCCCGGTCCAACCGCCGGAGAAGCGTGGCCCGCTCCGGGAGCCGCCGCATCCACACGGCCCACTCCACCGGTTCGCCCTCGCCGTCCACCCGTGCCCGCCCCCGGTCCAGGGTCACGGGCACCACGCCCAGGTACACCTCGGGGGCCATGCGCCGGTTCAGCCGGACCTCCTCCCGGCAGAAATGGGCCCGGCGCTCCGGGGTCGAGAAGTCCAGGAACCCGAGGTCCAGGGGCTTTTTGATCTTGTAGGCGTAGGCGCCGGCCAGGAACACGGCCGAGATGTGGGTCTGCCGCACCTCAACCCGACGGCAGGGGTGGGGATAGGCCTCCGGGGAGGACAGGGCTCGGATCAGGGCCTCGAGGTCCATGGCGGTCCGCCGGGAATCGGGGGTGCCGGCACCGCCAATCTATCGCATCCGGCGCCCGTGTCCACGGCCGGTCCCGCGATGGCGGGGGGCGGCCCTACTCGAAGAACAGGGCCTTCCCCACCAGCACCACCACCAGGATCACGACCAGGAAGATGAAGATCCCGGCCCAGATGTGGCCCAGCTTCTCGTCGAGGGGCATCGGGTCGGAAGGGTTTCGCCTCGCCGTCTTGGCCATGGGGTGTCCTCCTACCAGCGCTCGTAGCGGTCGGCCCCCTCGCGGTACTCCCGGATCCGGTCGGTGCCGAGGGACTTCAGGATGCAAAGGATCCGCGCCGAGGCCTCCAGCGTGGAGGAGACCATGTAGGCCTCCTCCAGGAGCTCCCCCACCGCGAACGCGCCGTGGCCCCGGAGCACGGCGATGCGGTGGTCCCGGAGCGCCGGCGGGAGGATCCGGGCCACCTCGGCGCTCCCCACGGTTTTGGCGGCGCTCACCACCGGAACCCGGTGAAGGAGGTACGAGCCCTCGGAGTCCACCGGTACGATCGCGTCCTCCACCAGCGAGAGCGCCGTGGCGTGGAGCGGGTGGGTGTGCACGATCGCCAGCGCGCTCGTGGCCCGGTAAATCGCCCGGTGCACCACGAGCTCCGTGCTCGCCAGGGTCACCATGCTGTCGTCGGCCTCGAGGCCCGTCTCCACCAGGTCCTCCGGCCGTAGCCGGCCGAGCATGGCGCCTCGCCGGGTGATCACGATGCGGTCCCCGAGCCGCACGCTCATGTTGCCGCCGTGGGAGGTGATGAGCCCCGCCACGAAAAGATCCCGGCCGATGTCTCGAAACTGCTCATACATCGGGCGCCTCCCCGGCATCGAGCCCGAGCTGGGAGAGCTTGCCCGGCGTGGGCCGGCCGCGCGCGTCCCAGCCCCGGAACCGATAGTACTCGTCGAGCATCGGCCCGAGCCGGACCGTGTGCCCCTGGCTGGGGCCCTCGGCCACGGGCTCCTCGAGGAGCCGCCGCGGCAGGGTGTCGGCCTCCCGGCCGAAACCCCGCTCCAGGTTCACCAGCCGCTCCAGGGTGTAGATGCGTTCCCCGATGGTGAGAAGCCCCTGGCCGTCCACATCCAGGCCGGTGGCCGCCCGCAGGAGCCGGGCGTAGTAGCCCTCCGACAGGGCGAACCCGGTGAACCGGCACAGCACCAGGCTGTCCACCGCGGCGTTCAGGTTCTGCTGCACGATCACCAGCCCCGCCTTGCCCGACCAGGCGAACCGGTCCACGAGCTTTGGCGTGGCCAGGATCTCGGGCGCCACCATGTACGCCCGCAGGTGGCACCCGCCCCGGTTCGAGGTGGCGTAGGCGAGCCCCTGGCCCTGGCACCCCCGGGGATCGTAGGCCGGGAGCTCCAGGCCCTTCGCGGCCATGGCCACGTCCCCCCGGCCCAGGGCCCGGCCGAGGTGGGCGCTTCCGTGCCGCAGCACCTCGCCCCGCCCCCGGCCCAGGGCCATC
>CAZUYO010000085.1:0-10496 GCA_964624725.1 uncultured Thermodesulfobacteriota bacterium | reverse complement strand
CCCGGCACCCGCATCCGGGTCGACACCCGCGACGGCCACTTCGTGGGGCGGGCGTAAGGGGGGCGAACCGACCTCACCCCGCCCGGGGCAGGGTTACCGTGAACACGGCGCCGCCTTCGGGGGGGCAGTCGAGGCGGATCTGGCCCTTGTGCTCCTCCACGAGGGCGTGGGCGATGCTGAGGCCGAGGCCCGTGCCCGAGCCCCGGGTGGTGTAGAAGGGGTTCCAGATCTTCTCCCGGTGTTCGGGGGGCACCCCCGGGCCGGTGTCGGCCACGGCGACCCACACCGCGGCCTCGTCGGCGCCGGCCCGAAGCGTCACCGTTCCCCCCTCGGGGGTGGCCTCCAGCGCGTTTTCGAGGAGGTTCTCGAACACCTGGGCCAGGCGGCCGGGGTTGGCGGCCACGGGGGGCAGGGCCTCGGGCCCCTCGTCCTCGAGCCGCACCCCCTTGGCCCGGGCCTTGGGTTCCTTCTCGGCCCGGACCCGCCGGGCCACCGCCAGCGGATCGGTGGGTTCGACCTCGGCCCGGTGCTCCCGGGCCAGGGTGAGCAGGTTCACCACGATGCCCCGCATCCGCTCGGCCTGGCTTCGGAGCCGCGCGAGCTCCTCGCCGCAGTCGAGGCCCCGGCGGATCTTGAGTTCCAGGATGTCGAGGTTCCCCTGGATCGTGGCCAGGGGGTTGTTGATCTCGTGGGCCACCCCGGCCGCCATGGCCCCCAGGGCCGCGAGCCGCCCGGAGCGCACGAGTTCCTCCTGGGTCTCCCGAAGCCGCCGCAGCGAGGCCTCGAGTTCCCGGTTCGTGGCCTTCTGGCGCTCCATCATCTCGAGCACCTCGGCCCGGGCCCGCTGGAGGTCCCGGTTCCGGCGCTCGAGTTCGGCGCTGCGCTCCCGCACCTTCTCCTCGAGCCCCTGGGTCAGGGCCTCGATCTCCCGGTCCCGTTCCCGCAGGGCCCGGGTCATGGCGTTGAACTCCCGGGCCACCTCCCCGATCTCGTCCTCGAGGTCGATGCGGATCTCGTGGGCCAGATCCCCTTCGGCCACGCGCCGTACCCCTTCGGAGAGCACCCGCAGGGGCGCCCGGACCCTGCGGCGCAACACCGCCGTGAGGAGCACGAACCCGAGCCCCACCCCGGCCAGGTGAAACCCGGCCACGGCCCACAGGGACTTCCACACGAGGGTCCGGTAGGGCCGCTCCAGGAGCCCCACGTAGAGGATGCCCACCGTGCGGTCCCGGCTGTCCAGGAGGGGTTCGTAGGCCGAGAGGTACCAGTCGTTCACCACGAAGGCCCGGTCGATCCAGGGTTTCCCCTGGTCCAGCACCCGGTCGGCCACCTCGGCCGACACCCGGGTGCCCACGGCCCGCCGGCCCCCCCGTTCGGGCACGTTGGTGGAGATCCGCACGTCCCCCAGGAACAGGGTGGCCGTGCCCACCGCCCGGCCCTGGAACTCGGTGTTCCCGAACACGGTGGCCCGGATCTTGTCCACGAGGGCGTAGTCGCGGTTGAGCACATCGGCCCCGTAGAGCACCCCCACCACCCGGCCCGAGGCGTCGAGCACGGGGGCCGCGGCGAAGAGGCTCATGGCCCGGGCGAGCCGGGTCGCGTCCACGGGCCGGGCCCGCGGCGTGGGCACGAGCTCGATCCGGCACTGCTCGGCCAGGTCGTCCCCCTCCCGGCGCAGGTCGCTCTCCTCCAGGATCTCGGTCGAGGCCACGGTGGCCCCCACCAGGGCGGCCCGCACCGGGCCGAGGTGCCGGGCGTCGTCCCCCACGGCCGAGGGGTTTCGGGCCCGGGCCAGCACCCGGCCGTCCGGGCCGGTGGCCGTGAGGAGGTCGAGGTCCCCCCGGATCCGCAGGGCCTGGAGCACGGAGGTCAGGGCGGCGGCGTCGCCCCGTTCCAGGGCGTCGCGCACGGGGACGAGGTTCGCCCCGAGCCGCACCAGGTCCTCGAGCCGCTCCAGGCGGGCGTCGTAGATCTCCCGGGCGCTTCGCAGGTCGGTGGCCACCTTGGCCTGGACCTGCCGGATGAGGAGGGTCTGGACGAGGTACACCACGGTGGCCGCCGAGATGGCCAGCGAACACAGAAGGGGCAGGCTGAACGCCCAGAGCACCGCCCGGTAGAGCCGGCTGCCGCGGGGGGTCATCGGGGGGCCTTCCCGGGCTCGAGCCCGTACTCCCGGATCTTCCGATGGAGGGTGGTGCGGCCGATGCCGAGCACCCGGGCGCTCGCCGACTTGTCCCACCCCCGGCTCTCGAGGACCCGCAGGATGTGGTCGCGCTCCACCTGCCACAGGGGCCGGTCCTCGGGGGCTTGGTCGGGGGCCGAACCCGCCGGGCCCCGGAGCCCCAGGGCGTCCACGTCGATCCACTCCCCGGGGGCGAGGATCACGGCCCGCTCCACCACGTTCTTGAGTTCCCGCACGTTCCCGGGCCAGGGATAGCGCTGGCACGCCTCCAGGGCCGCGGGGGTGAGGCCCCGGACCGTTCGGCCGGCCCGGCGGGCCGCCTCGGCCACGAACTCCTCGACGAGGGCGGGGATGTCCTCGACCCGCTCCCGCAGGGGCGGGAGGGTCAGGGCGACCACGTGGAGCCGGTAGAAGAGGTCCTCCCTAAACGAACCCTCGGCCACGGCCCGGCCGAGGTCCCGGTTGGTCGCGGCGATGACCCGCACGTCGGTCCGGCGGGGCACCGTCTCCCCCACGGGCAGAAACTCCCCCTCCTGGAGCACCCGCAGGAGTTTCGCCTGGAGCGAGGCCGACACGTCCCCGATCTCGTCGAGGAAGATTGTGCCGCCGTCGGCCTCCTCGAAGAGCCCCTTGCGCGCCTCGTCCGCCCCGGTGAACGCCCCCTTGCGGTGGCCGAAGAGCTGGGACTCCAGGAGGGTATCGGCCAGGGCCGCGCAGTTCACCGTGAGAAGGGGCCGGTCGGCCCGGCGGCTGTGGCGGTGGAGGAAGCGGGCGAGGCGCTCCTTGCCCGTCCCGGTCTCGCCCAGGAGGAGCACGGTGGCGTCCGTGGGGGCGGCCCGGCGGGCCAGCTCGAGCACTTCCAGAAACCGGGGACTTCGGCCGGTCAGGTCCCCGGGTTCGGCGGCCTCCACCTGGCGGCGGAGGGCCCGGTTCTCCCGCACGAGCCTCCCCCGCTCCAGGGCCCGCTCCACCGTGCCCAGGAGCCGTTCCCGGGGGAACGGCTTCAGCAGGAAGTCGAAGGCCCCGGCCCGCATGGCCTCCACCGCGGTCTGCACCGACCCGTAGGCCGTGAGGATCACCACGGGCAGGTCGGGCCGGAGCGCCAGGGCGCGGCGCAGGAGGTCGAGGCCGTCCCGGTCGGGAAGCCGGAGGTCCAGGAGCGCCAGGTCGAACCCCCGGGCCGCGTCGCGAAGCCGGGCCTCGGCCTCGGCGGCCGTGTGGGCCTCCTCGGCCTCGTGGCCCTCGAGTTCCAGGGTGGTGCGCAGCGTGGCGGCAAACGGCCGGTCGTCGTCGACGATGAGGATCCGGGACACGGGACCTCCGGGGCTGGGGTGTTCCAAAACGATACAGCGCCGTGCCGAAAAAGAACAGCCCGGGCCCAACGGGTCGCCCTGGCACCGGGGGATCAGGCGTTTGGTTTCCATGGGAAGACGGGAGGTTGTGAGCTTGTGAAAAGGGGCACGGGCCGACGGCACGGGCCCTGCAGATGGGGCCCCCCGTTTGGCCCAACCCCCGTTTGTCCCAACCGCTGTGCAAAAGGAGGAGAGGTTCCATGGGCATCAGCCGACGAGACTTTTTCCGGGTGACCGGGGCCGGGGCGGCCGCCGCGGCGGCGGGGCTTCGGCCCGGCGAGGCCCGGGCCGACGTGCCCCGCACCCTGGGGGCGCGGCGCACCCCCACGATCTGCCCCTACTGCTCGGTGGGGTGCGGCCTCGTGGTGGAGACGAAGAACGGCGAGGTCGTGAACATCGAGGGGGATCCCGAGCACCCCATCAACCAGGGCCGCCTGTGCCCCAAGGGCGCCTCGATCCTGCAGCTTCGGCACAACCCGAAGCGGATCACGAAGCCGCTCTACCGGGCCAAGGGGGCCTCGGAGTGGAAGGAGGTGTCCTGGGACTGGGCCATCCGGGAGATCGCCGACCGGATCAAGAAGACCCGGGACGAAACCTTCGAAACCGTGAACGCCCAGGGCCAGGTGGTCAACCGGACCCTCGGCATGGCCCACGTGGGCAGCGCGGCCCTCGACAACGAGGAGGCGTACCTCGTCCAGAAGTTCATGCGAGGCCTGGGGCTCGTGTACATCGAGCACCAGGCCCGGCTCTGACACAGCTCCACGGTCGCCAGTTTGGCGGAAACGTTCGGCCGGGGGGCCATGACGAACCACTGGATCGACATCCGCAACGCCGACGTCATCCTCGTGATGGGCGCGAACCCGGCCGAGAACCATCCGGTGAGCTTCCGCTGGATCGAGGAGGCCATCGAAAAGCGGGGCGCGAAGCTCCTCGTGGTGGACCCCCGGTTCACCCGCACGGCCGCCCGGGCCCACGTGTACGCCCCGATCCGCTCGGGCACCGACATCGCGTTCCTCGGGGGGATGATCCACTACATCCTGGAACACGGCCTGGAGCACCGGGACTACGTGGCGAACTACACGAACGCCGCGTTCCTGGTGAACGACGACTTCCGGCTGCCGGCCGAGCTCGACGGGGTGTTCTCGGGCTACGACGAGGCGAAGCGGGCCTACGACCGGTCCACCTGGTCGTTCCAGACCGACGAGAACGGCGTGATCCGCAAGGACCCCACCCTGGAGCACCCCCGGTGCGTGTTCCAGCTCCTCAAGAAGCACTACGCCCGCTACGACCTCGACACGGTCTCCGAGATCACGGGCACCCCCCGGGAGAAGCTCGAGGAGATCTACCGCATCTACGCCTCGACCGGCGCCCCCGACCGGGTGGGCACCGAGATGTACGCCATGGGGTGGACCCAGCACACCGTGGGCACCCAGAACATCCGGGCCATGGCCATGATCCAGCTCCTCCTGGGGAACATCGGCCGGGCCGGGGGCGGGGTGAACGCCCTGCGGGGCGAGTCCAACGTGCAGGGCTCCACCGACCACGCCGTGCTCTTCCACATCCTGCCCGGGTACCTCCCGGTGCCCACGGCCGACTGCCCGACGCTCGCCGACTACGTGGCCAAGAAGACCCCCAAGACCGCCGAACCCCAGAGCGCCAACTGGTGGGGCAACCGGCCCAAGTACATCGCGAGCTACCTCAAGGCCGTGTACGGGGCGTTCGCCACCCCGGAGAACGACCTGGCGTACGCCTACCTGCCGAAGCTCGACCCCGGGGTGAACTACTCCTGGCTCCCCATGATCGACCGGATGTACGAGGGCGGGTTCCGGGGGTTCTTCGCCTGGGGCCAGAACCCGGCCTGCTGCACCACGAACGCCGGGAAGGTCCGGAAGGCCCTGGCGAAGCTCGACTGGATGGTGGTGGTGAACCTCTTTGACAACGAGACCGCGAGCTTCTGGCGGGGGCCGGGCGTGAACCCGGCCGAGGTGGACACCGAGGTGTTCTTCCTGCCCGCCGCCGTGAGCTTCGAGAAGGAGGGCTCCATCACGAACTCGGGCCGCTGGGCCCAGTGGCGCTACAAGGCCGTGGAGCCCCTGGGGGAGTCGCGGCCCGACGCCGAGATCCTCAACGACCTCTTCTTCGCGCTGAAGGAGCGCTACGAGGCCGAGGGCGGGGCCCTGCCCGAGCAGATCACGAAGCTCGCCTGGGACTACGGATTTCGCGACGCGACCGGCCGGGTCCGGCGGGTGGACACCCGCCGGATCGCCCAGGAGATCAACGGCCGGTTCTGGACCGCCCCGGCCACGCCGGGGGACCTCGTGCCGTCGTTCGGGAAGCTTAAGGCCGACGGGAGCACCTCGAGCGGCAACTGGCTTTATTGCGGCAGCTACACCGAGGCCGGGAACCAGATGGCCCGGCGGAGCACCGACGACCCCACGGGCCTCGGGCTCTACTCGGGCTGGGCCTGGTGCTGGCCGGTGAACCGCCGGATCCTCTACAACCGGGCCTCGGTGGACCTGGAGGGCCGGCCCTGGGACCCGACCCGGGCGCCCATCTACTGGAACGGGACGAAGTGGGTGGGGGACGTGCCCGACGGCGGGTGGAAGCCCATGGCCCAGGGCGGCATGAAGCCCTTCATCATGAAGCCCCACGGGGTGGCCTCGATCTTCGGGCCGGGCCTCAAGGACGGTCCGTTCCCCGAGCACTACGAGCCCCTGGAGTGCCCGGTGCCGGAGAACCGGCTGAACGGCCGGCGGTTCAACCCGGTGTCGAAGATCTGGCACGACGGGAAGGTGGGCAAGCCCGAGGACGTGTTCGCCTCGTGCGACCCCCGGTTCCCCCTGGTGGCCACCACCTACCGGGTCACGGAGCACTGGCAGACCGGGGTCATGACCCGCAACACCCCCTGGCTCCTGGAACTCCAGCCCCAGCTCTTCGTGGAGATGAGCCGGGAGCTCGCCCAGGCCAAGGGCATCCGAAACGGCGAGCGGGTCAAGGTGGTGAGCGCCCGGGGCGAGGTGGAGGCCGTGGCCGTGGTGACGGCCCGAATCAAGCCCTTCCGGGTGGCCGGCCTCACCGTGCACCAGGTGGGCCTGCCCTGGTGCTACGGCTGGACCACCCCGGGAGCCGGTGACAGCGCGAACCTGCTCACCCCGACGGCCGGCGACCCGAACACGATGATCCCCGAAACCAAGGCCTTCATGGTCGACGTGCGAAAGGTGGGATGACCATGGCCCCGACGAACGCCCTTCTGATCTCTCCCGAAAAGTGCATCGGCTGCCGGGCGTGCCAGGTGGCCTGCAAGGAGTGGAACGAGCTGCCGGCCGAGCCCACCGTGAACCGGGGCGGGTTCGAGAACCCGGCCGACCTCGACGCCGCCACCTGGAACCGGATCCGGTTCCTCGAGGCCGACGGACCCGAAGGCCCCTCGTGGCGGTTTGTGAGCCAGCGGTGCCTGCACTGTGCCGAGCCGGCCTGCGTGTCGGTGTGCCCGAGCGGGGCCCTGCGCAAGGAGGCCTCGGGCGCCGTGACCTTCGACCGGGACAAGTGCATCTCCTGCCGCTACTGCGCCGCCGCCTGCCCCTTCGGGGTGCCCCGGTACGACGGGGCCGGCCGGATCGCGAAATGCAACCTCTGCCCCGGGCGCACGGCCGCGGGGCTTCCCCCCGCCTGCGCCAAGACCTGCCCCACCGGCGCCATCCGGTTCGGGGAGCGCCGCGATCTCGTGGCCGGGGCCCGGGCCGACGGGCTTCGGGTGTACGGCGAGCGGGAACTCGGGGGCCTCGGGGTGGTCTACGCCCTGGCCGACGCCCCCGAGGCCTACGGCCTGCCGGCCGACCCCAAGGTGCCCGAGAAGGCCGCGTTCTGGCGCGACGTCGTGCGGCCCCTGGGGTGGTTCGGGTTCTGGGGCGCCCTGGCCGCCACCCTGGTCCACTACGTCACGATCGGGCCCAAGAACATCGTCCACGACGACGCGAACGGAGGGAACTAGCCATGGCGGTACGCTACGTGAAACGGCACGGGCTCCCGAGCCGGGTGCTCCACTGGGCCGTGGCCGTCTCGTGCGCGGTGCTCGTGCTGAGCGGCCTCGGGCTCTACGACGGCAACTTCCGGATCCTGCTCCAGTTCTTCGGGGGCGGGGCCCGGGCCATCTGGGTCCACGGCGTGGCCGGGGCGGTGTTCGCCGCGACCTCGATCCTGCTCTCGCTGCTCCACCTGCCCCACACGCTCTCGTTCGACGCGGACGACGTGCGGTGGCTCCAATCGTTCGGGGGCTACCTCTCCCGCAACGCCGAGGAGCCCCCCATGGGCAAGTTCAACACGGGCCAGAAGCTCTTCGACCTCGTGTCGCTGGGGTGCACGATCGGGTTCGCCGTGACCGGGTGGATCCTCTGGAAGCGGGCCGCTTACGGCCCCGAGGCGATCGCCGCGGCCCTTTCGTGGCACTCGCTCTTGTTCGTGGTGCTCGCCACGTTCCTGGTGGTCCACGTGTACCTCGGCACCATCGGCAACCCGGGCACCCTGTCGGGCATGCTCTGGGGCGAGGTGAGCGAGGCCTGGGCCCGCAAGCACGCCCCCAAGTGGCTCGCGAAGCTCCAGGGGCGCTGAACGCGAAACGGGGCCGCCGGCGAACCGGCGGCCCCGTGCTCGATTACGGCGGCAACCCTTGACGAACCCCTCTGCGGCGGGAAGAATCTTGCCTTCCCCTCGATCCCGTAGGCTCAGCCGGAGAGGAGCAATCGTGCCACCCGTCGCCAGGGACGAAGAGGCCCTCTTGGAGAAAATCCGATCCCTTCCCCCGGAGCAGCGGGCCGAGGTGGAGGATTTCGTGGAGTTCCTCCGGCAACGCGCCGCGGAACGAACCCTCGCGCGGGAGGCGTCGAGGCTTTCGGAGGAGGCGTTCCGGCGGGTTTGGGACAACGAGGACGACGCCGACTATGACCGGCTTTGAGTTCGGGGACGTCGTCCTCGTCCGGTTCCCGTTTACGGACCAAACCGCGACCAAGAAGCGGCCCGCCGCGGTCGTGAGTTCCGCCGAATATCACCGCCGACGCCGGGACGTCATCATCTTGGCCATCACGAGCCAGATCCGGTCGGGTACGTTTTTCGGGGAAGCCGCGGTGACGCGCTGGCGGGAAGCCGGGCTTTTGAAACCGTCGGTGCTGAAGCCGGTCCTGGCCACGATCGATCAGGACCTGGTGCTGCGCGTGCTCGGCCGCCTCGCGCAGCCGGACCGCGAGGCGCTCTCCAGGATCGTCCGCGAGATCCTGGGAGGTTGATCCCCCCGGTCCTCGACCTTCGTCGCGTTCGGGGCGTGAAGCGGCTTCTCAAGAGGTCCGGCGAAGGATCGTTTCCCCACCCCGGCGTTCCACCGCGAGTTTCGCCCCGCAGCGGCGGCAGGGAACGACGCGTTGGCCCAGGGCCCGGGTGAAGGCGATCGCCCGGCCGCAGGCCGGGCACCGGGCGTCGAAGGTGGGGCCGGCCGCCGTGAGGGCCGAGAGCACCCCCACGGCCATGAGGAGGAGTACCAAACCGGTGTAGGCCGGGGCGAGGCCCCGCACGGCGAACGCCGCCGCAAGCCCCCCGATCCCCATGGCCACGGCGAGCTTCACCTTGTTCAGCAGGGCCGAGCCCGGCCGGGGCTCGGCCCGTTGCGCGTCGGGCGTCTTGGATCGGGCCACCGGCCTACCCCTCGTCCGGGATCGGCCACAGGCCCCGGGCCTGGAGCACCCGGCGCAGGGCCTTGAGGCCCTGGTTCATGGCGGGGACCCCGCCGTAGACCGCGGTCTGGAAGATCACCTCGGCCAGCTCCCGGGGGGTGCAGCCCACGTTGAGCCCGGCGTGGAGGTGGAGTTCCAGTTCCTCGGTCTTCTCGAGCACGGTGAGCGCGGCCACCGTGACCATCTGACGCACCTTGTGGGGGATCTTCTCCCGGGCGTACATCTGGCCGGTGATGAAGAGCGACAGATCCCGGGCCAGGCCCTTGTCGAAGGCCTTCCACAGCTCGTAGGGCCGCTCGCCCTCCACCCCCTCGAAATAGAGCTTCGCGGTCTCGGCGGTCTTCTTCACGATCTCGTCGGACACGGGCAATCTCCTCCTTGGTACGGGTTTACGGCGAGCCTCGGCGGCGCCCTTGGCGCCGGAACCGACGGGGCGCATTCAGCCAGAAGGCGGGGGGAACGGCGTGACCCGGAGTCCGGGAATGTCCCAGAAGTCCCTTTCATTCCGGGTCAAAAGCACCAGTTCGTGCTGCACCGCTTGGCTCGCGATCCAGAGGTCGTTCACGCGCCTTCGGTGGCTCGTGCCGGCCGCGCGGAGTGCGGCCGCGAGTTGGCCGAAGACCTGAGCGGTTGCCGCGTCGATGGGAAGAATCGGCTTCGACAGGAGCCGTTCCAGCGCCCGGAATCGGAGTTCCCTGGCCGCGGGGGAGGGGGCCAGTTCCGCGCCGATCCGGAGCTCGGCGATCGTGACGGGCGAGAGGTATACCGGCTCGTTTCCCGTGAGCTTCGAGACCGCGGCGGGCGAAACCTCGCCCCGCTCCACGTCCACCCAGATGCAGGTGTCGATCAGGAATCCCATGGGTCGGGCAGCGACTGGTCCAGGGAGTCCGCGATCCGCCGCGCGTCCGCGAGCCAACGCTCCCCCTCGCCGGCGGGGAGGCATCCGTAGAGGTCCGTCAGCGCCTCCCGGGCGTCCATCACCGGTTGGCCGGGCAGGATCCGCGCCACTTCACGCCCGTTTTCTTCCACGACGAACGCCTCCCCCCGGTCTCGGGCTTTCTCCAGGAAGTGCCGGCAGTGCCGCACGAACTCGTCCAGGGGGACCGCACGCATCGTTCACCTCCCGTCTCGGCGGTTCACCGTTCCACCCTATCGGCCCCGCGCCGGGGCGTCAACGCGCGGCGCCCGCCGCCGGGAGCCACACCCGAAACGTGGTGCCCCGGCCCTCCTCCGAGTCCACCT
>CAZUYO010000084.1:0-10600 GCA_964624725.1 uncultured Thermodesulfobacteriota bacterium | reverse complement strand
CCGGATGCAGCGACTGTAGGAGCCACGCCCGGCGCTCCAGCAGGCCCCATGCCCCGGACCGTGCCTATTTCGCCGCCGGAGCAATAGCTTGCCAGCCTCTCAGAACCGCTCGATCTTCAGCCCTCCGTTCGTGTCGCCGCCCTCTTCGGCCGCGCCCCAGCGGGTGTCGCTGGTGGACTGGATGCCCGACATCTTGAGGGCGAAGTCGTCCGGGTTGGACGACTGGCGCAGGGCCTCCTTATACGTGATGAGGTTTTTCTTGAGAAGCCCCATGAGCGACTGGTCGAAGGTCTGCATGCCGTAGGTGGTGAACCCCTCGGCGATGGCCGCGCGGATCTCCTTCGTCTTCTCCGGCACCTCGATGCACTCGCGCACCCGGGCCGTGGTCACCAGCACCTCCACGGCCGGCACCCGGCCCTTGCCGTCGGCCCGGGGCACGAGCCGCTGGCTAATCACGCCCCGGAGGATGCTCGCGAGCTGGAGCCGCACCTGCTTTTGCTGGTAGGGCGGGAACACCGAGATGATCCGGTGGATGGTCTCGGCCGCGTCCACGGTGTGGAGGGTCGAGAGCACCAGATGCCCGGTCTCCGCCGCCACCAGGGCGGTCTCGATGGTCTCGAAGTCGCGCATCTCCCCCACCAGGACCACGTCGGGGTCCTGGCGCAGGGCGCTCTTGAGGGCCCCGGCGAAGCTCAGGGTGTCGAAGCCCACCTCCCGCTGGTTGATGATCGACTTCTTGTCCCGGTGCAGGAACTCGATCGGGTCCTCGATGGTGATGATGTGGCAGGTCTTCTTCTGGTTGATGTAGTCGATCATGGAGGCCAGGGTGGTGGATTTCCCCGACCCGGTGGTCCCGGTCACGAGGATGAGGCCCCGGGGTTCCATGGCCAGCTCCTCCACCACCTTGGGCAGGAGGAGCTCCTTGATGGACTTGATCTCGGTGGGGATCACCCGGAACACCATGCCCACGGTGCCCCGCTGCTGGAACACGTTGACGCGGAACCGCCCGAGCCCCGGCACCCCGTAGCCCATGTCCACCTCGTGCTGGTGCTCGAACACGTCCCGCTGGGCCGGGGTCATGATCTCGGCCGCGAGTTTCTGGAGCACCTCGGGCGACATCCGGCCGGCGTCCTTGTAGGGATAGAGCTGGCTGTCCCGCCGGAAGATGGGGGGGAGCCCCGCCTTCAGGTGGATGTCGGAGGCCCGGGCTTTGACCGCCACCTCCAGGATGCGGTTGAGGTCCATGGCGGCCACTCCCTACGCCTCGGCGGGCGGGGCCTCGGGAACGGCGAGCCCGAGCTTTTCGCGCACCTGGCGCCCCACCTCCTCCAGGATGTCGGGGTTCTCCTTGAGGAAGCGGCGGGCGTTCTCCCGGCCCTGGCCGATCCGGGTCTCGCCGTAGGTGTACCAGGCGCCCCGCTTGTCCACGATCCCGTGGTCCACCGCGAGGTCCAGCAGGTCGCCGGTGCGGCTCACCCCCTCGTTGTAGAGGATGTCGAACTCGGCCCTCCGGAACGGGGGCGCCACCTTGTTTTTCACCACGGTGACCCGGGTGCGGTTGCCGACCACCTGGTCGCCGTCCTTGATCGCGCCGACCCGGCGCACGTCGAGGCGAACCGACGAGTAGAACTTGAGGGCGTTGCCGCCGGTGGTGGTCTCGGGGTTTCCGAACATCACCCCGATCTTCATCCGGATCTGGTTGATGAAGATCACGAGCGTCCGGGTCTTGGAGATGGTGGCCGTGAGTTTGCGCAGGGCTTGGCTCATGAGCCGGGCCTGGAGGCCCACGTGGCTGTCGCCCATCTCCCCCTCGATCTCGGCCCGGGGCACCAGGGCCGCCACCGAGTCCACCACCACCACGTCCACGGCGTTGGACCGCACGAGGAGCTCCGTGATCTCCAGGGCCTGTTCCCCGGTGTCGGGCTGGCTCACCAGGAGGTCCTCCACGTTCACCCCGAGCCGGCGGGCGTAGGACACGTCGAGGGCGTGCTCGGCGTCGATGAAGGCCGCGATGCCCCCCTGCGCCTGGGCCTCGGCCACGGCGTGGAGCGCGAGCGTGGTTTTCCCCGACGACTCGGGCCCGAAGATCTCCACCACCCGTCCCCTCGGGTACCCGCCCACCCCGAGGGCGAGATCGAGGGAAAGGGCCCCGGAGGGAATGGCCTCGATCCCCCGCGCCGGCCCGGCCTCGCCGAGGCGCATGATCGCGCCCTTGCCGAACTGCTTTTCGATCTGGCCGATGGCCAGTTCCACCGCCTGGCGGCGTTCGGTCGTCATGGTGTTCTCCTCTGTAAGGACCTTGTACGAGAAGGCTCGAAAGCGGGAAGGCTAGAAGGCCGAGGGCCCTCCCCGGTTCCACCATCCTGTCGGGCCACCGCCCCCCACGCGCCGGTTCTCAGGGGGGTGAACCGTCGGCGGCCGGCCCCAGCGGGGCCCGGCCCCGTTCGATGTAGTCCGGGCCGCCCGGGCCGAGCCGGCTTTCAAACAGGGTCAGGTGGGCCACCTCGAACGCCGTGCCCCGGTAGGACCGTTCGGCCGGCCCGAGGCGCTCGAGCCCCGGGATCCCCCCGGGCCCCCTTGCCCGGCCGAGGGTGATGTGGGGCCGAAACGGCCGGGCCTCCCGGGGAAACCCGAGATCCCCGAGCCGGGTCTCCACCTCGAGGGCGCATCGGCCGAGCGCCGCGGTGTCGCCCTCCAACCCCACCCAGAGGACCCGCGCCCTTCCCCGGGGTGGAAACGTGCCCACCCCTGCCGGGGTGAGCCGGACCGGCCCGGCCACGGGAAGGGGCGGCGCCAGGGCCTCGCGCACCGCCTCGAACCGCTCCGGGGGGATCTCGCCCAGGAACCGCACGGTGATGTGCATGCGGTCCGGCCGCACCCACCGGGCCCGCACCCCCCGCGCCCGGAGCCTCTCCGCGAGGTGCCCCAGTTCCTCCCGCACGGGGTTCGGGATCTCGGCCGCCACGAAGGCCCGGATCAGGCCGGTATGGTCCACGGGGTTTCCGCCTCCCGGGCAAGCCGTTGGAGCACCGCCTCGGCCGCCCCCTCCTGGATCTCGGTTCGCTCCCCCCGGAGCCGGAGCCTCTCGGCCCGGATGCGGCCCGGCCGGCCCCAGGCCACCCACACCGTGCCCACCGGTTTTTCCGGCGTGCCCCCGGTGGGGCCGGCGATCCCGGTCACGGCGGCCCCCAACCGGGCCGGGGACCGGCGGAACAGCCCCTCGAGCATGGCCCGGGCGCACGCCTCGGACACCGCGCCGTGCGTTTCCAGGAGATCCTCCGGCACCCCCAGGAGTTCGACCTTGGCCCGGTTCGAGTAGACCACGAGCCCCCGGTCGAAATAGGCGGAACTGCCGGGCACCCGGGTGATCCGGTGGGCGATGAGCCCGCCGGTGCACGATTCGGCCACGGCCAGGGGCCCGCCGCCGGAGACGAGGGCGGCGGCCAACCGCACTTCCGGGGGATGTCCGGTCATGGGGTGAACCCCCTTTTCGGCGAGGCGGCGGGGCGGCCATCCCCCCGACGTGTCCCGAACGGCCCCCGAAGGCCCTCGCAAGGCGCCGGGGCCGCCCCCCGGTGGCGCTCAGAGCCATCCGGACCGCACGAGGAGTTCCAGCACCCCCCGCGCGGCGAGCCCGGCCGCGAGATCGTCGAGCAGGATGCCCCAGCCTCCCCCCACCCGCCGGTCGATCCACCGGATCGGGGGGGGCTTGAGTATATCAAACGCCCGAAACGCCACAACACCGGCGGCGACCACCCCGACGCCCGCCGCGAGGCCGAGCAGCGCCGCCCACAGTCCCAGAACCTCGTCGAGCACGATCCACGGCGGGTCGTGCACCCCCGCGCTCCGGGCGGCGCGCCCGCAGGCGGCGGCCGCCGGGGGGAGGCAGGCGAGGAACAGGCCCAGCTCCGCGGGCCACGGCAGAAGCCCCAGCGCCCAGACCAGCGGCACGGCGGCGAGCGTGGCCCAGGTCCCCGGGGCCCGGGGCAGGCGCCCGACCCCCAGGCCCGACGCGGCCAGCGTCCAGGGGTCCATGCCTCAGGAGTTGGGTTTGGGGCGGGGATGGGCCGCCAGGAACGCCTTCACGCACGCGGGATCGAACTGGGTCCCGGCGCACCGTTCGAGCTCCGCGACCGCCACGTCGTGGCTCAGCCCCTTCCGGTAGGCCCGGTCGCTCGTCATGGCGTCGTAGGTGTCGGCCACGGCCATCACCCGGGAGGCCAGGGGGATCTCCTCGCCCGCGAGCCCCTCGGGGTATCCCTTGCCGTCGAAGCGCTCGTGGTGGTGGTACACGATGGGCACCACGTCGCGCAAAAAGGAGATGGGCTCCAGGATCCGCTTGCCCATGGCCGGATGGCCCTTGATGATCTCGTACTCCTCGGGGGTGAGCCGGCCGGGTTTGTTCAAGATGGAGCTCGCGATCCCGATCTTCCCGATGTCGTGCAGGAGCCCCGCCTGGCGAAGGGTCTGGCAGAAGGCCTCGTCGAGGCCCATCTCCCGCGCCGCGGCCACGGCGAGCCGGGTCACGTTCTCGGAGTGGCCGTGGGTGTACGCATCCTTGGTCTCGATGGCGAGGGCGAGCCCCTGGATCGTCTCCCGGAAGGTGTTCTCCAGGTCGGCGTAGAGCAGGGCGTTTTCCAGGCTCGCCGCGGCCCGGTCCCCGAGCACGATCAGGGCCTTCTCCTCCCGGGGCCGGAACGGGGCCCGTTTGCGGCGGGAGTAGGCGTTGAGGAGCCCCAGCACCTGTCCCCCGCGCCGCAGCGGCACCGAGAGCAGGGTGTGCATCCGGCCCCGCCCCTGCTCCGTCAGAAGCGAGGCGAGTTCCTCGCCCTGCACCTGGAGGTGGGGCTTGGCGCCAAGCAGGGCTTCCAGCCGGTCCGGGGCGGCCAGGAGCGGCGTTTCGTCGCCGTTGGGCCCGAGGCCCAGCCGGCGGGTGAACCCCGCCTCCTTGGGCGGCCGGAACCACAGTTCCACGGCGTCGGCCCCCACCTCCCGGCAGGCGGCCTCCACCACGATCCGCAGGACCTCGTCGAGGGAGAGGCTCGAGGAGACGGCCTCGCTCAGCTGCAGCAGGGTGAGCTGTTCGCGCAGGTGGAGGTTCTCCGCCTCCAGCCGGATCTTCTCGACGGCCCGGTTCACCACCTGGAGGAGCTCCCCCACCTTGAACGGCTTGAGGATGTAGTCGTAGGCCCCGATCTTCAGGGCCTCGATCGCGGTCTCCACCGTGGCGAAGCCGGTCATCATGATCACGATGGACGGGTGGTTGGCCTTGCGGATCTCCCGCAGGAGCTCGAGGCCGCCCATGCGGGGCATCTTGAGGTCGGTGACCACGACGTCGTAGGGGTCCTTCTGGGCGAGCTCCCAGGCCTCGTCCCCGTCGGACGCCTCGTCGACGCTGTAGCCCTGCTCCTCCAGGATGTCGGCCAGGACCCCGGTGATGTCCTCTTCGTCGTCCACCACCAGCACGCGGGGCCGGTGGATCCGTTCGTCTTCCATCACGGGTTCGCTCCTTCAGACGGCGAGACGGGTTCTCGGTTCGCCGCCCTCCCCTCGGGCCCGGCCCGAAACACCGGCAGCCGGACCCTCGCCACGGTGCCCCGCGGGGCGCGGGGCTCCAGGCTCAACTCCCCGCCCAGGCGGCGGACGATGCCCAGGGCCACGAACAGCCCCAGGCCCGTGCCCTTGCCGGCGGGCTTGGTGGTGAAAAACGGCTCGAACACCCTCTCCCGGTGCTCCTCCGGGATGCCGGGGCCGTCGTCCTCCACCTCGACCCACACGGCGGTCCCGGACGAGCCGGTCCGGAGCCGGATCGTCCCCCGGCCGGCCACGGCGTCCCGGGCGTTGGTCAGAAGGTTCAGGAGCACCTGCTCCAGCTCCTCCCGGCTGCCGAGCACCTTGGGCAGGTCGGGGGCCAGTTCCTCCGCGAGGCGGACGTCCCCCCGGGACAGGTCGTACCGGGCGAAGGAGAGGGCCTCGGCCGCCACCTGGTTCACGTCCACCGGGTACACCCCTTCGTCCCGGGGCCGCACGAAGCTCATGAGGTTTCGCACGAGCCGGTGGATTCGGTCGACCCCTTGGCGAATCCGGCGGGCCCCCTCCCGGTGCTTGGGCTCCTCCAGGCGCATCTCGAGGAGTTGGGCGTAGGAGGACACCGCGGTCAGGGGGTTGTTGATCTCGTGGGCGATGCCCGCCGCGATCTGCCCCAGGGTGATGAGCTTCTCGTGCCGCTCCACCGTGCGGGCGAGCTCGCGCTCCCGGGTCACGTCCCGGGCGTAGGCCACCGCGGCCACCACCTCGCCCGAGGGGCCCACCAGGGGGCAGGCCCGGTAGAGGTAGGTCCGGCCGTTCCAGCGCAGCTCCGTCTCGGCCGGCGGGGCATCCGGGCTGGCCTCGAACACCCCCGGCACCGGGCATCCCGAACACGGCCCGGGCCTCCCGTGGAGCACCTCGTGGCAGCGCCTGCCGATGAGGTCCCGGGGGTGCACTCCCGCCAGCCGGGCGAGGGCCCGGTTCGCCCGCCGGATCCGGAACTCCCGGTCGAGGATCGCGATGGTGTCGGGGATCGCGTCGAAGGTGCGCTCCCACTCGTCCTTGCCCACGCTCAAGGCCTGGTACAGCCGGCTCCGGCGGAGGGCCTCCGCCCCCTGGGCCGCAAAGAGCTCCACGAGGCCCTTTTCCCGGGACCCGAACGCCCGGCCCCGGGCCGAGCGGACCCGCAGGTGCGCCGGGGGGGCCTCTGCCACCGGGACCCGCGCCTCGGTCCAGGCCTGGGGCGTCGGCCGAAACGCGGGTTCGGCGGCCTCCGGCACCAGATCGGTCTGGGTGCCGGGCACGATCCGGCCCAGGGCCTCGGCCAGGTGGTGGAGGATCTCGTCGGGCACCTGGCTTTTCACGAACACCCGCTGGGCCTCCACCAGGGCCTCCAGGCCCCGGGTGTGCTCCTCGAGCTCGTCGTAGAGGTCCCGGAGGTTCTCCTGGCTCGCCCGGAGCTGTTCCATGTAGGCCGCCATCTGGGCCCCCGCGGCCTCCTGCTGCTCCCGGAGCATCTGCCGCATCCGGGCGCGCTCCGCGAGGCCCCGGAACCGGGCGGCCCGGAGGGCCCCGGGCTCCGCGGGGGAGAGGGCCTCGTGGGCCCCGGCGGCCACGGCCTCGGCCTGGGGGCCGGGGCCCTCCACCACGGCCGCCACCAGGGCCTCGGGCCAGCGGGCCCGGGCCGCCCGCACCCGCTCGGGCACCGACGCGGCTTCGCCGGCCACCAGGAGCAGGACCGGGGCCGCCTCGGCCGGGGAAAACCCGGCCGCCTCGAGCTCGGGCTCGAGGTCGGGACACCGGGGGCCGGCCCAGGCGAAGGGGAGATTCGGGGTGGTGTAGACCATGGGGTGCGGGCTCTCCGTTGACCCGGCCGAGGCCCGGCGGCTAGTCTGCCCACCGGGGGCCGGAGAAAGACTCGACATCATATCCAGAAATCGGCAGGGGATGCCAACGACATGAGCCCCGAATTCCCCGCGGCCCCCCTGGTGCCCGCCCACCCCCGGTGGGCCGAGGAGGGCCTCGGGGCGCTTCGCGAGCGGGGGGTGGACGCCGCCGCGTGGCCGGCCCCGGCCGCATCGGCGCTCGCCGCGGCCCTGGGGACGAGCCCCGAGGTGGGGCGGTGGCTGCGCCGACGCCCCGAACTGGCGCTCCGGCTCCGGGAGCCCGACCTGAGCCGGCCCCTGGATGCCCGGGAGATGCGGCGCCGGATCGACGCGGCGCTCGCCTCGGGGGAAGGCCCCGAGGCGGCGTTGCGCCGGGTGCGGGCCGAGGAGATGCTCCGGATCGTGGCCCGGGAGGCCGCGGGGCTCGCGCCGGTGCACGTGACCGCGGCCGAGGTGAGCGCCCTGGCGGAGGCCGCGGTGGACGCGGCGCTCGAGCTCGCCCGGGCCGAGGCCGGACCGGCCCCGGGCCGACGGGTCGTCGCCCTGGGGATGGGGAAGCTGGGCGGCCGGGAGCTCAACCTGAGCTCCGACGTGGACCTCGTGTTCCTGTACGACACCGAAGGGGAGGATCCCGGCGCCGAACGGTTTTTCACGGGGGTGGTCTCCCGGGTGGTCGAGCTCCTCGGCCGGGTCACGCCGGAGGGGTGGGTGTTCCGGGTGGACCTGGGCCTCCGGCCCGAGGGCCGAAGCGGCCCGGCCGCCCACTCGGTGGAAAACGCGGTCCTCTACTACCAGTCCTGGGGCCAGACCTGGGAGCGGGCCGCCCTTTTACGGGCCAGGCCCGTGGCCGGCGACCGGGCCCTGGGGGAACGGTTCCTCCGGGAGGTGGAGCCGTTCGTGTACCGCCGCAGCCTCGACTACACGACGGTCGAGGACCTCAAGGAGATGAAGGCCCGGATCGATCGAAGTGCGGCCCGGCGGTTGGGCGGCGACGACCTCAAGCTGGGCCGGGGGGGCATCCGGGAGGTGGAGTTTTTCGTCCAGACCTTCCAGCTCATCCACGGTGGTCGGACCCCCTCGGTGCGGGGCGGCACGATCTGGGAAGGGCTCGACCGGATCGCCCGGGCCGGCATCGTGCAGCCCGGGGTGGCCCGGCGCCTGGCCCGGGCTTACGGGTTTCTCCGGAGCCTGGAGCACGCGGTGCAGGCGCTCCATTTCCGTCAGACCCACCGCCTGCCGGCCGATCCCGAGGAACTCGGCGCCCTGGCCCGCCGCATGGGATTCGACGGGCCCGACCGGATCGGGCTTCTCGGGGAGGCCCTGGAGGGGGCACGGATCGCCGTCCACGGGGAGTACGGCCGCCTGATGTACGGAGCGAGCCGGGAGTGGGCCGACGCCGAAGACGCCGAGGCCCGCGCGCTCCTGGCCCTGCGGGAGCGCGAAGGGGCGTTGGAGCGTTTGGCCGCGGCCGGGTTTCGCAACCCGGCCCGGGCCTGGGAGGGGCTCGAACGGCTCCGGGGTTCGGGCGGGGGGGCCCCGCCGTCGCCCCGCGGCCGCCGCATCCTCGACCGGATCGGGCCGCGGCTCCTCGGGGAGGTGCGGCGGTGCCCCAACCCCGACCAGGCCCTCGAGTACCTCGGGGAGTTCCTCGCGGCGTCCGGGGCCCGGGCCTCGTATCTCGCGCTGCTCGAGGAGAACCCGGCCACCGCCCGGCTCCTCGTGCAGCTGTTCGGGACGAGCCGGTTCCTTTCCCGGTACCTCGTGAGCCACCCCGAGCTCCTGGACGAGCTGGTGCTCGGCACCGGGGCTCCCGAGGGCCGGTCGCCGGCGGAGATGGTGGAGGAGTTGACGGCCGTCCTGGAGGACATGGACGACGAGGAGGCCCTGGACGCCCTGCGCCGGTTTCGCAACGCCGAGTTCCTGCGGATCGCGCTCCACGATCTCTGGGGGGATCTTCCCCCCGAGGGGGTGACCCGCCAGGTGACCCGGGTGGCCGAGGCGTGCCTGGCCGCCGCGCTCGCCCGGGCCGGGCGCAAGCTCCGGAGCCGCCACGGCGCACCCCGGTTGCCCGACGGCCGCGAGGCGCGGTTCGCCGTGCTCGGCATGGGGAAGCTCGGGGGCGAGGAGATCGACTACCATTCCGATCTGGACGTGGTGTTCGTGTACGAGGGCCCGGGGGAGACGGCGGGGGGCGAGGCACGGCCGGTTTCGAACGCCGAGTACTTCGCCCGGCTCGCCCAGCGGCTCATCACGGCGCTGGCCACCCGCACCCGCGAGGGGGTGGCGTTCCGGATGGACGCGAGGCTGCGGCCGTCGGGCAACGCCGGCCCCCTCGTGACGTCCCTCGAGGCCTTCGCGGCCTACCATCGGGCGCAGAGCCAGACGTGGGAGCGGCAGGCCCTGATCCGGCTGCGGCCCGTGGCGGGGGACCCCGAACTGGGCCGCCGGGTGCGGGAGATCGCGGACGAGGTGCTCTACGCCGGCCCCCCGGCCCGGGATCCCCGGCCCGAGATCGCGGCCATGCGGGACCGGATCGAGCGGGAGGTGGCGCGGGAGGAGCGGGGACGGGTGGATCTCAAGGCCGGCCCAGGGGGCCTGGTGGACGTGGAGTTCGCGGTGCAGGCCCTGCAGCTTCTCCACGGGTGGCGGATCGAGGCGGCCCGGAACGCCTCCACCCTGGCCGCCCTGGAGGGACTCCGGGACGGTGGTGCCGTGTCCGGTGAGGACGCCCGGACGCTGGAGGAGGGATACCGGTTTCTCCGCCGGGTGGAGGCCCGCCTCCGGATCCTGTCGGAGCGCCCGGCCGATCTCCTGCCCCGGGACCCGGAGGCCTTGGCCGAGTTGGCCCGCGGCCTCGGGTATCCCCACGGCGCGGCCCTGTCGGAGGCCGTGCAGGGGTGGCGGGGCCGGATCCGGGAGGTGTACGCAAGACTCATGGATCTCGACCGGGCGGACGATCGGTAAGTTCGGACGGAGCCCTGCGGTTTTCGGCCCCGGAGATGGGACCCCGGCAGGACACCCCTGACGCGGAGCCCGGATTCCAAGGAACTTCGGTCTACGGTCGCCGGTCGTCGGTCCCCGGTCCTTTGGCCCAGACCGTGGCGATTCACCCTGTGGCCGAAACGGAGAAGTTAGTGTTCTAGCGAACGGGCCGCGCCCCGCGGCCTACGGGAGCCTTCCAGGAT
>CAZUYO010000083.1:0-10699 GCA_964624725.1 uncultured Thermodesulfobacteriota bacterium | reverse complement strand
GCAGCGACTGTAGGAGCCACGCCCGGCGCTCCAGCAGGCCCCATGCCCCCGACCGCGGCTATTTAGCCGCCGGAGTAATAACACTCTCAACTGCACGGCGGCCCAGCATAGATCCCCAGGCGCACCCGTGATCAAGTGGACCGATTACCTGTTCGTCAACGCCGCCACGCTCCTGTGGGCCGGCAACGTCGTGCTCGGCCGGGCCCTCCGGGACGCGGTGGGCCCCTGGACCCTCGCCGCGATCCGGGGCGCGATCGCCTCGGTGCTCTTCGGGTTGCTCCTGTGGCGGACCCGGGCGGGCCCCGAAGGAGCCACCCGGAGGGACTGGGGGCTCATCGCGGCCATGGCCCTGACCGGGGTGGTGGGATTCCAGGTGCTCCTCTACGCGGGGCTCCGGTCCACCACCGCCGTGAACGCCGGGCTCGTGAACGCGGCGGGGCCGCTGGTGACCGTGTTTCTCGCCCGGCTGCTTCTCGGCACCCCGCTTGCCCGGCAGCACGTGATCGGCGGGCTGGTGAGCCTCGTCGGGGTCGCCGTCATCCTTTCCCGGGGGTCCTGGGAGATCCTGACGTCCCTGCGGTTCAACCCGGGCGACCTTCTCGTTCTCGCGGCCGTGGTGTGCTGGGCCCTGTACTCCATCGCCGGGCGCAGGCTCCTCGAACGCCACCCCACGGTGTGGGTCACCGCCACGTCCACGGTGCTCGGCGCCCTCGTGCTCCTCGGCCCGGCCGCCTGGGAGTGGGGCGCCCTGCCGCCCCGCTGGTCGCCCGGGGTCGTGGCCGCCCTCCTCTACATCGGCGCCGGCCCCTCGTTCGTGGCCTTCCTGGCCTGGAACGAAGGGGTGCGGCGGCTCGGCCCCTCCGGCGCCATGGCATTCTACAACACCCTGCCCCTCTACGCCGGGTTCGTGGCGGCCCTGGCCCTGGGGGAGCTCCCGGGCCCGGCCCAGTGGGTGGGTGGGGTGCTCGTGGTGGGCGGATGCCTCCTGGCCGCCGGGTTTCCGCGCCTTGACACCCCGCCCCGGCCCACCTACCGTTAGCGCTTTGCGGCGGCATCGGAAGATCGCTCCCCAACGCCCCTCGCGGCGGGGAGGCCCCGGCGAATCGCCGCCCGATTCCGTCATCCCCGGCGTGGGGAGGGGGTTCGGCGTTTTCGCCGTTTCGCCTCCCCCGCCTTCCAGCGCTTCAACGGCTGCCATGCGCGTCATCGAACACAACCAACTGGCCCCCGGCACCCTGGGGGCTTCGGTCGTCACCATCGGGAACTTCGACGGGGTCCACCTGGGGCACCGGGAGCTCATCGGCCGGGTCGTGGCCCGGGCGGGCGAACTCGGGGCCGCGTCGGTGGTGTACACGTTCCACCCTCACCCCCTGCGGGTTCTGAACCCGGCGTACTGCCCCCCCCTGCTCACCTCGTTCGAGGACCGGGTGGCGCGGATCGAGGAACTGGGGGTCGATGTTCTCGTGTGGGCTCGGTTCGACCGGGAGTACGCGGCGCAGGACCCCACGGACTTCGTGCGCCGCACCCTCGTGGACGCCCTCGGCGCGAGGGAGATCTGGGTGGGGCCGGATTTCGGGTTCGGCCGGGAGCGCAGGGGCTCCATCGCGCTGCTCGAGGAGGAGGGCCGCCGGGCCGGATTCCGGGTGCGCGTGCTCCCCCAGTTCCTCCTCGACGGGGAGGTGGTGAGCTCCACCCGGATCCGAAGGGCGGTCCAATCGGCGGACTTCGAAACGGCCGCCCGGCTTCTCGGCCGGCCCTACACCCTCCACGGCCCCGTGATCCACGGCGCCGCCCGGGGCCGGCGCCTCGGGTTTCCCACGGCGAACGTGCTGCCGCGGGAGGAGTGCCTCCCGCCGGCCGGCGTGTACGCGGCGTGGGCCGAAACCCCGTCGGGCACCTACGGCGCGGCGGTGAACATCGGCCCCAACCCGACCTTCGGCGCCTCGGCCAGCGGGGTCGAGGCCTACCTCCTGGATTTCTCCGGGGATCTCTACGGCGCCGAACTCCGGATCCAGCCCGTGGCGCGGATCCGGGGCGAGATCGCCTTCCGCTCCGTGGACGACCTCGTCGCCCACATCCGCTCCGACGTCACGGAGGTGCGTCGCCTGCTGGGAACGCCCAAGGAAGCGGCCCGCGCCGCCCCATGATCCCCCGCCCCACCCCCCGCACCCGCCTGTACGGCCTCCTCGGCCACCCCGTGGCCCACAGCCTGTCCCCGGCCATGCACAACGCGGCGTTCGCGGCGCTGGGCCTGGACGCCGTGTACCTGGCCTTCGACGTCGCCCCCGAGGGCCTCGAGGCGGCGCTCGCCGGCTGCCTCGCCCTCGGGGTCGCGGGCCTGAACGTCACCGTGCCCCACAAGGAAGCGGCGCTCCGCCTCGCCGCCGAAGCCGACCCCACGGCCCGCCTGGTGGGGGCCGCCAACACCCTGGTGGCGGCGGAGGGGGGCTGGCGCGCCTTCAACACCGACGTGGCCGGGTTCGCCCGGGCCCTGGCGGAGGACCTGGGGTATGCCCCCCAGGGGCGGCGGGCCTGGATCTGGGGCGCCGGAGGGGCCGCGAAGGCGGCCGTGGTGGCCCTGGCGTCGGGGGGCGCTCAAGAAATCTTCGTGATGAACCGAAACGCTATCCGTGCCCAGGACCTCGCCCGCGCCCTGGCGCCCCGGATCTCCCCTTGTCGCCTGGAAGCCGTGGAGATCACGGCGTTCGCGCCCGGGCCGGGAGACCTTTTGGTGGGGGCGACCCCGGCGGGCCTCGACGACGGCGCCCGGTGGCCGTGGGAGCTCGGGGGCCTCCCGGAGCTCGCCGTGTACGACATGGCGTACCGCAAAGGCCGGGAGACCGCTTTGGTGGACCAGGCCCGCGCCGCCGGGCACCGGGCCGCCTCGGGCCGGTCGATGCTGCTCTACCAGGGCGCCGAGGCGTTCCGGCTCTGGACCGGCCGGGAGGCCCCGGTGGCGGTGATGGCCCGGGCCATGGAGGAGTGACGGGCGCGGAACCTCGGTCCCGGAGGACCCCTGCGCCGAGGCAGACCCGCCGGGGCCTCCCACCCCTGTGAGGGTGCGGCCACCCCACGCAAGGGCCAAACGTCGCGGCCGCCCAGCCGCCTAGCTGAAAGCCACAGGACGATCTCATGTCCAAACGACTCGGCGAACTGCTGATCCGGGAAAACGTCCTCACCCCGGCCGACCTCGAAAAGGCCAAGGAGGACCAGCGCAAGAACGGGGGCCGCCTGAGCGAGGCGCTGGTGCGGCTCGGCCTGGTGGACGAGAAGGACCTCGTCCGGACCCTCTCGAAGCAGTACGGGGTGCCCACGGTGGACCTCGCCAACTTCGAGGTGGATCCGGAGGTCACGAAGCTCGTGCCCGAGGATCTGGTCCAGAAGTACCGGATCATCCCCATCAACCGGGTCGGCTCCACCCTGATCGTGGCCGTGGACGACCCCTCCAACATGTTCGCCCTCGACGACGTCAAGTTCCTCACGGGCTACAACGTGGAGATGGTGCTGGCGGCGCCGTCGGCCATCAAGGAGGCGATCGACCGGTACTACGACTCGTCGGCCACGCTGCTGGACGTGATGGGCAACTTCGACCTGGACGAACTGGAACTCGTCCAGGACGAAGAGGACGTGGACGTGGCCGACCTCGAGCGCGCCGTCGAGGACGCCCCCGTCGTCAAGCTCGTGAACCTGATCCTCTCCGACGCCATCAAGAAGAACGCGAGCGACATCCACATCGAGCCCTACGAGAAGAGCTTCCGGGTCCGCTACCGCATCGACGGCGTGCTCTACGAGCAGATGCGGCCGCCGATGAAGCTCAAGAACGCCATCACGAGCCGCGTCAAGATCATGGCCAGCCTGGACATCGCCGAGCGGCGGCTCCCCCAGGACGGCCGGATCAAGCTCAAGATCTCCAAAGACAAGGACATGGACTTCCGGGTGTCGGTGCTGCCGACGCTCTTCGGGGAGAAGATCGTCCTGCGGCTCCTCGACAAGTCGAACCTCCAGCTCGACATGACGAAGCTGGGGTTCGAGGAGAAGGCCCTCAAGGACTTCAAGGAGGGGATCCACAAGCCCTACGGCATGGTGCTCGTGACCGGACCCACGGGCTCGGGGAAAACCACCACCCTCTACTCGGCCCTCTCCGAGCTCAACACCCCCGAGACCAACATCTCCACGGCCGAGGACCCGGTGGAGTTCAACCTGCCCGGCATCAACCAGGTGCAGATCCACGAGGAGATCGGGCTCAATTTCGCGGCCGCCCTGCGAAGCTTCCTGCGGCAGGACCCCGACATCATCATGGTGGGCGAGATCCGGGACTTCGAGACGGCCGAGATCGCGATCAAGGCCGCCTTGACCGGCCACCTGGTGCTCTCCACCCTGCACACCAACGACGCCCCGAGCACGATCAACCGGCTCCTGAACATGGGGGTGGAGCCGTTCCTGGTGGCCTCGGCCACGAACCTCATCGTGGCCCAGCGGCTCGCCCGCCGGATCTGCCCCAACTGCAAGGAGGAGGTCCAGGTGCCGGCCCAGGCGCTCCTGGACATCGGGGTGCCCGAGGACCGGATCGGCACCTTCACCTGCTACCGGGGCACGGGCTGCGCCAACTGCGCCGACACGGGATTCAAGGGCCGGGTGGCCCTCTACGAGGTCATGGTCATCACCGACGAGATCAAGGAGCTCATCCTGAACGGGGCGAGCTCCATGGAACTCAAGGCCGAGGCCGTGCGCCAGGGCATGAAGACCCTGCGGATGAGCGGGATCACCAAGCTCATGGAGGGCGTGACCACCCTGGAAGAGGTGGTCCGGGTGACCGTGAAGGACTGACCAGGGACCAGAGGACAGAGGACGGAGGACAGGGGTTCTCTGACCCCTGACCCGGGGGCTGCTTTCCCAGATTGAAACTGGCGACAACGCCGGAATCCCCCGTGCTTTTGGCTGCCTAGCTGCCGAGCTGCCGAGCAGCCCGGCCGCCAAGCCGAACCCACACGGAAGAGGGAAGCCATGATCAGCCTGCACCAACTCCTCAAGACCATGATCGAGCGGGGCGCGTCCGACCTGCACATCACCACCGGCTCGCCGCCCCAGCTCAGGATCGACGGCCGGATGGTGCCCCTGGACCTTCCCCCGCTCACCCCGGCCGACGCCAAGCGGCTGTGCTACTCGGTCCTGACCGAGGCCCAGAAGCACCGGTTCGAGGAGGAGAACGAGCTCGACCTCTCGTTCGGGGTGAAGGACCTCTCCCGGTTCCGGGCCAACATCTTCATGCAGCGCGGCTCGGTGGCCGGGGCGTTTCGGTCCATCCCGTTCAAGGTGTTCAGCTTCGAGGAGCTGGGCCTGCCGCCCGTGGTCCACGAGATCGCGTCCAAACCCCGGGGGCTCGTGCTCGTCACCGGGCCCACCGGGTCCGGGAAATCGACGACCCTCGCGGCGATCATCGACAAGATCAACACCGAGCGCCACGAGCACATCGTGACCATCGAGGACCCGATCGAGTACCTCCACCCCCACAAGAACTGCGTGGTGAACCAGCGGGAGGTGAACTCCGACACCGACAGCTTCCGCAAGGCGCTGAAGTACATCCTGCGCCAGGACCCCGACGTGGTGATGATCGGCGAGATGCGCGATCTGGAAACCATCGAGGCGGCGCTGACCGTCGCCGAGACCGGGCACCTGTGCTTCGCCACGCTGCACACGAACACCGCCGTGCAGACCATCAACCGGATCGTGGACGTGTTCCCGCCCCACCAGCAGCCCCAGGTGCGCGCCCAGCTCTCGTTCGTGCTCGAGGGCATCCTGAGCCAGCAGCTCATCCCCCGGGCCAGCGGCCGGGGCCGGGCCCTGGCGGTGGAGATCATGGTGCCCAACGCCGCCATCCGGAACCTGATCCGGGAGGACAAGGTCCACCAGATCTACTCCCAGATGCAGATGGGGCAGGAGAAGTACGGCCAGCAGACCATGAACCAGTCGCTCTACCACCTGGTCACGAAGAAGATCATCCGGCTCGAGGACGCCATGATCCGGAGCCCCGACCCGGCCGAACTGCGCCAGATGCTGGCCAAGGGCTCCCCCGACGTGGTGGACGCCCGCCGGGCGGCCCGGCCGGCCATGTCCGGGGCCAGGGTGTGAGGACAGGGGCGGCGCGACATCCCGAGGGTTGACCGAACGAGGTCTAAAGCGAGGTTCCCATGCCGGTGTACAAGTGGGAAGGAAGGGCCCGGGGCGGCAAGATCCAGAAGGGCACGATGGAGGCACCGAGCGAGGCCGTGGTGACGGCCCAACTCCGGGCCCAGGGCATCACGCCGACCAAGGTCAAAAAGAGCCTGGGCCAGGCCGAGATCAAGATCCCCGGGCTCAAGCCCAAGGTGAAGACCAAGGACATCGTGGTGTTCACCCGGCAGTTCGCCACCATGATCGACGCCGGGCTCCCCCTGGTGCAGTGCCTCGAGATCCTGGGGGGCCAGCAGGAGAACCCCACGTTCAAGGAGGTGATCCTCAAGGTCAAGGAGGACGTGGAGAGCGGGGCCACCTTCGCCGACGCCCTCTCGAAGCACCCCAAGGTGTTCGACCGGCTCTACGTGAACCTGGTGAACGCCGGCGAGGTGGGCGGCATCCTGGACACCATCCTGAACCGCCTGGCCGGGTACATCGAAAAGGCCATGAACCTCCGGAAGAAGGTCAAGGGGGCCATGGTGTACCCCTCCACCGTGGTGGCCGTGGCGGTGCTCGTGGTCGCGATCATCCTGATCTGGGTGATCCCGGTGTTCCAGCAGATGTTCGCCGGGGTGGGCAAGAACCTCCCGGGGCCCACGCTCTTCGTGATCGCCCTCTCGGAGTTCACCAAGAAGTACTTCCTGTTCATCCTGATCTGCCTCTTTGTGCTGGCGTTCGCCTTCAAGCGGACGTACCGCACGGAGAAGGGGCGCATGTTCTTCGACCGGGTGTTTCTGCGGCTTCCCGTGTTCGGCGACCTCCTCCGGAAGGTGGCCGTGGCCAAGTTCACCCGAACCCTGGGCACGCTCGTGAGCTCCGGCGTGCCGATCCTCGAGGGCCTCGACGTGGTGGCCAAGACCGCCGGGAACGCCGTGATCGAACAGGCGATCATGAAAACCCGGGAGTCCATCAGCGAGGGCCGCACCATCGCCGAGCCCCTCAAGGAGACCAAGGTGTTCCCGCCCATGGTGGTCCAGATGATCGCGGTGGGCGAGGCCACCGGCGCCCTGGACCAGATGCTCACCAAGATCGCCGACTTCTACGACACCGAGGTGGACGAGGCCGTGGGCGCGCTTACCAGCCTGATCGAGCCGCTCCTCATGGTGTTCCTGGGCGGCACCATCGGCGGGCTCGTGGTGGCCATGTACCTGCCGGTGTTCCAGATGGCGGGCGCGGTGAGCGGGGGCTAGGCCGGTGCGCCGGAGCAATCCGGCGTGGCGGAGAACGCCCGATGGAGGCGGGCCATGAGGGCCCCCAGCCCCGGCCGGTACCAGGGCTACCTGGCCGGCCGGTTCGCCGTGCTGGGGGTGCTCCTGGCGGTGGCCGCGGCGTTCCAGGCCCGTCGGGGGGGGTCCCCGGTGCCGTTTTCGTGGTTCTTCGGGATCACGGGCCTCTCGTTCGGGATCACGCTCCTGTCCCTGGCGCCCCTGCGGCTCCGAAAGAGCCTGGCGCTTTGGGCGCGGGTCCAGCCGGCCTGGGACGTGGCCTACGCCACGGCCCTCGTGTTTCTCTCGGGGGGTGCGTTTTCGCCCTTCGTCACCCTGTACCCCCTGGTCATCGTGGGTGCGGCGCTCCTCCTGCAGCGCCGGGGGGCCCTCGTGGCGGCCACGGCCTCCAGCCTGGCCTACGGCCTCCTCGTGGACCTCCAGTACTACGGGTGGCTCCGGCCCCTGAACCCGTTTCCGCTGCCCGAGGTAGACGGGGAGAAACTCCTCTTCCAGCTCGCCCTGAGCATCGTTGGGTTCTTCGCCGTGGCGCTCTTGGCCGGGTACCTGGCCGAGGAGCTTCGCCGCACGGGCGAGCGGCTCGAGGAGGCCGAGGCCGAGGTGCTGGACCTCGAGCACCTCAAGGACCTGATCCTCGAGGGGCTGGGCTCGGGGCTCGTGGCCCTCGACCGGGCGGGCCGGGTGCGGTTCCACAACCGGGCGGCCCAAGACCTCCTGGGCCGGGCGGGGGTGCCCCTGGCCCCCGGAGCCGATCTGACCCCCGTGTTCGACCTGGCCGGCGGAAGCCGAAACGAGGTCACCCTCGAAGGGGGGCTCGTGCTCGGGTACTCGGTGTCGCCCCTGACCGACCGCGACGACCGACCGATCGGGCACCTGGTGATCTTCCAGGACCTCACGCGCGTGAAGCGGATGGAGGAGGACCTGCGCCGGGCCGACCGGCTGGCCGCCGTGGGCCGGCTCGCGGCCGGCCTCGCCCACGAGATCCGAAACCCCCTGGGGAGCCTGGCCGGGTCGGTGGAGGTGCTGCGCCAGTCGCTGCGGCCGGAAGGCGACGACGCGGCGCTCTTCGAGATCGTCCTCCGGGAGACGGGCCGGCTGAACCGCCTGGTGGCCAACTTCCTCCTCTACGCCCGGCCGGGACGGGCCGAGCCGAGGAGCGTCGCCTTCCGGGACCTGGTGGGGGAGGTGGGGTTCTTCTTCACCCAGGGCCAGGGGAACGAGGCCTTTCGCCTGGAGAACCGGGTCGCCGAGGGGTTTCGGATCGAGGCGGACCCGGCCCAGTGGGAGCAGGTGCTCCTCAACCTCTTCCGGAACGCGGTGGAGGCCGCGCCCCGGGGCGTCACGGTGATCGTGGAGGCCGGGGAGGAGGCCGGAACGCCGTGGATCCGGGTGGCCGACGACGGCCCGGGCATGCCGCCCGAGGTGGCGGCCCGGGCGTTCGAGCCCTTCCAGTCGGGGAAGCCCGGCGGCACGGGCCTGGGGCTTGCCACGGTGCACCGGATCGCCGAGAACCACGGCGCCACGGTGGAGCTCGAAACCGCCCCGGGCCGGGGAACGAGGTTCACGTTTCGCTTCGGAACGGCCCACGGTCACCGGTCGCCGGTCTCGACCGACCGGGCGAAGGCGGACGACCGGGGACCGCCGCCCCTACGGGATCCAACACCATGACCGAACCCAAGGACACCGCGCGCATTCTGGTGGTGGACGACGAACCCTCCATGCGGGAGTTCCTCGCCATCCTCCTTCGGCGCGAGGGCCACGCCGTGGAGGTGCGGGCCGACCTGGCCGGAGCGCGGGACGCCCTGGCCGGCGGCGGGTTCGACCTCGTCGTCACCGACCTCAAGCTCCCGGACGGAAGCGGGCTCGACGTGCTCGGTGCGGCCCGGGAGCGGGACCCCGACGCCCAGGTGGTGGTCATCACGGCCTTCGGCACGGCCGAGAGCGCCGTCGAGGCCATGAAGCGGGGCGCCTACGACTACCTGACCAAGCCCTTCAAGGCCGACGAGATCCGGCTCACCGTGGCCAAGGCCCTGGAGCGCACCGCCCTGGCCCGGGAGAACCGGGAGCTGCGCCGCCGGCTCGAGGCCGTGGAGGCGGGGGGCGAGATCCTCGGCCGAAGCCCCCGGATGCAGGAGGTGTTCCGGCTCCTCGAACGGGTGGCCCCCACCGGGGTGACCGTGCTCATCCACGGCGAGAGCGGCACGGGGAAGGAGCTCGTGGCCCGGCGGCTCCACGCCCTCTCGGGCCGGGCCGGACCGTTCGTGGCCGTGAACTGCGCCGCCATCCCCGAGGGGCTGATCGAAAGCGAGCTCTTCGGCCATGTGAAGGGGTCGTTCACCGGCGCCGTGGCCGACAAGCCGGGCCTGTTCGAGGAGGCGGCCGGCGGCACCCTGTTCCTGGACGAGGTGGGGGAGCTGCCCCTCCACCTCCAGCCCAAGCTCCTGCGGGCCCTCCAGGAGGGCAGGATCAAACGGGTGGGGGGAAACCGGGAGATCCCGGTGGACGTGCGGATCGTCTCGGCCACGAACCGGGATCTGGCCGAGGCCGTGCGGGAGGGCCGGTTCCGGGAGGACCTCTACTACCGGCTCAACGTGGTGGCCCTCGAGATCCCCCCGCTTCGGGAGCGCCGGGACGACATCCCGCTCCTGGCGCTCCACTTCCTCCAGAAGTACGCCCGGGCCTTCGGCCGGCCGCTCAAGGGGTTCACCCGCGAGGCCCTGGACCGGCTCGAGGCCTACCCGTTTCCGGGAAACGTGCGGGAACTCGAAAACCTGGTGGAGCGGGCCGCGGCGCTGGAAACCGGCGAGTACGTGGGGGTGGAGAGCCTGCCGCCGGCGCTGGGGGCGCCCCGGACCGGGGACGCCGAGGGCCTACCGCCCTTGCCGGCCGACGGGTTCGACCTGGAGGGATTCCTGGCCGACGTGGAGCGGCGGTACCTGGAGGAGGCCCTGCGTCGCACCAACGGGAACAAGACCGAGGCGGCCAAGCTCCTGGGGATCACCTTCCGGTCGCTGCGCTACCGCCTGGAGCGGCTGAGCATGAAGTAGGCTGGGAAGCTGGGAGGCTAGAAGGCTGGGAGGCCAGGAGGCAGCACCCGTAGTTCAAGCGTCGTTCTCCCGTCCCAACGTCCTACCGTCCTACCGTCCCCGCGTCCCAACGCCGCAGGCCGTGGGCCTCCCTCTCCCCCATCGGGGGAGGGAACCGGGGACACCGGTGCCACTACCCCCTCCCCCTGCCCCCCTCCCGCCAGGGGAGGGGGA
>CAZUYO010000082.1:0-10792 GCA_964624725.1 uncultured Thermodesulfobacteriota bacterium | reverse complement strand
AGCCGCCCAGCCGCCTCGCCGCTAGGAGATCGTCGTGAGCTTCTATACCTTCATGGGGGCCCTCGAGCAGGGGTTCGTGTACGCGCTCATGGCCCTGGGCGTGTATCTCACCTTCCGGGTGCTCGACTTCCCCGACCTCACGGTGGACGGCTCGCTGCCCCTGGGCGCGGCCGTTTCGGCCACCTGGATCACCGCCGGCGGCGACCCCTACGTCTCCGTCGGGATCGGGGTCGTGGCCGGCATGGTGGCCGGTTGGGTCACCGCCTTCCTCGCCACCAAGCTGCGGATCCTGCACCTGCTGGCCTCCATCCTCACCATGATCGCCCTCTACTCGGTGAACCTCCGGGTCATGGGGCGGCCCAACATCACGCTCCTCACCGAGCCCACGGTGTTCGCCCCCCTCGAGGGGCTCGGGGTGCCCAACTACGTCCTCTACCCCCTCATCTTCTTCGGGGTCGTGGTGGTGTGCGTGGGGTTCCTGTGGTGGTTTTTGCACACGGAGCTGGGGCTTGCCCTCCGGGCCACCGGCGACAACCCGGCCATGATCACGGCCCAGGGGGTGAACACCACCGTCACCATCATGCTCGGGCTCGCCCTCTCCAACGGGCTCGTGGCCCTCTCCGGAGCCCTGGTGGCCCAGAGCCAGGGGTCCGCCGACGTGGGGATGGGGGTCGGCACCATCGTCGCCGGACTCGCCTCGGTGATCCTCGGGGAAGCCCTGGTGGGCGAGGGGTCGGTGGGCCGGGCCCTCGTGGGGGTGGTGGTGGGCTCGGTCGTCTACCGGCTCGCGATCGCCACCGCGCTCTCCATCCGGTTCGGCGACCTCGCCCTGACGCCCAGCGACCTGAACCTCATCACCGCGGTGCTCGTGGTGGTGGCGCTGGGGGTGCCGGGGCTTCGCTCGAAACTCCTTCGCCGGAGGGCCGTGGCGTGATCCAGATCGAGGGACTCATCAAGATCTTCCACCGGGGCAGCGTCAACGAGAACGTGGCCCTCTCGGGCGTGGACCTCCACGTGGCCGACGGCGACTTCGTCACCGTGATCGGCTCGAACGGCGCCGGGAAATCCACCCTTTTGAACGCCGTGGCCGGGGCGTTTCCCGTGGACGCCGGCACCATCCGGATCGACGGCCGCGACGTGACCCGGCTTCCCGAGCACGAGCGGGCCCGCGACATCGGCCGGGTGTTCCAGGACCCGCTCAAGGGCACCGCCGCCTCGATGACCATCGAGGAGAACCTCGCCATCGCGGCCCGTCGGGGGCTCGGCCGGGGGCTCCGGCCCGGGGTGCGCCGGGACGACCGGGACGAGTTCCGGGCGCTCCTCGCCACCCTGGGCCTGGGGCTCGAAAACCGGCTTCGCGATCCCGTGGGGCTGCTCTCGGGGGGCCAGCGCCAGTCCATCACCCTGCTCATGGCCACCCTGCGGCGGCCCAAGATCCTCCTTCTCGACGAGCACACGGCCGCGCTGGACCCCAAGACGGCCCACCTCGTCATGGACCTCACCGACCGGATCGTGGAGCGCGACCGCCTGACCACGCTCATGGTCACCCACAACATGGAGCAGGCCCTTCGGCACGGCAACCGCACCATCATGATGCACCGGGGCCGGATCATCCTCGACGTGTCCGGCGACGAGCGCAAGGGCCTCACCGTGAAGGACCTCCTCGACAAGTTCCACGAGGTCCGCACCGACGACGACGAACTCTCCGACCGGATGCTCCTGGCCTGACCAAACCCCGTTCGCATGCACCGGGGGAAGGTTCCCCTTCCTTCCCGACCATCCGTTTGGTATGCTGCGCGCCTCGGTTCCCATGCAGCCGGAGAACTGCGGTTGGTCCCAGCGAGAGGAGGAGTGACATGGCGGAGATCAAGAAGGTCGGTGTGGTCGGTTTTGGGGTGATGGGTTCGGCCATCGGGCTCAACGCGGCGGCGTCGGGCTACGAGGTGGTCTACAAGGAACTCAACGACGAACTGGTGCAGAAGATGTTCGACCGGTTCGTCAAGGCCGCGCTCCAAAAGCGGGTGGACCGGGGCAAGATGACCCCCGAGCAGATGGACGCGATCACCTCGAAGATCCGGGGCACCGCGAGCTACGAGGGCCTCGCGGACTGCGACCTGGTGATCGAGGCGGCCGTGGAGAAGATGGACCTCAAGATCCAGATCTTCGAGGACCTCTCCAAGCACTGCCGGCCCGACGCGATCCTCGTGAGCAACACCTCCACCTTCCTGATCGAAAAGCTCATGGAACGGGTGGATCGGCCGGAGCGCACGGCGGGGCTCCACTACTTCTTCCCGGCGAACGTGAACAAGCTCGTGGAGGTGATCCGGTCGAAGCACACCTCGGACGAGACCTACGGGGCCCTGATGGAGTTCGCCAAGAAGAACGGGAAGGTCCCGATCACGGTCAAGGACTTCCCGGGGTTTGCGATCAACCCGATCTTCATCGCGAGCTACAACGTGCTCGACTCCTTCTACGACGGCCAGACCTACAACGTGGCCACCCTGGAGGACATCTCCAAGGAGGCCCTCGGCCTCAAGTACGGCATCATGTGGGTCCAGAACGGCTCGGGGCTGGGCACCGCCTACCACGCGGCCGTCTCGATGGTGGAGTACCTGGGGAGCACGGACATCGGCTATCCCCCGGTGCCCGAAGCGCTCAAGCGCCAGTTCGAGTCGGGTCAGCCCTGGAACCTCGAGGACGGCCCGGTGAGCACCGATCCCGAGGCCCGGGCCCGGGTGCGCGACCGGCTGCTCGGGGCGATCTTCTCCATCGCCACCCATCTCGTGGACCGGGAGGTGGTGAGCCTCCGGGATCTGGAACTCGGGGTGAAAACGGCCCTGGCCTGGCCCAAGGGGCCCTTCGCGCTGATGAACGAGGTGGGCATGGAGGAGGCGGCCCGGCTCGTGCGGCTGGCGGACGAGGCCGGCTACTTCCGGGTGCCGGCCCGGTTCAAGGACGGGGTGCCGGCCCCCTGGGATCTCGGCTGAGCGGTCCGCCCCGGACGGGGCGAAAAACGGGCTGCCGGCTCCCGGCAGCCCGTTTTCTTTTTTCGCCACGGCCACCCCCTCGGCGAAACAGCCCGGGCCGGACGGGGGCCCCTGGACGGTCGGCCGTCGACCGATTTTTTTCTTGACTCCCGGGGTCCCGACCCGTATAAAGCCCGACTCTTTTCGCGCCGGCCCCGGCGGCGTTCTTCGGGGGGAACCGAAAAGCGCCGTCGCGGCGGGCGAAAAGGGAGAATTTCAGAACCCCTATAGGAGCAGAGGACATGATCAAGGACATCTCCAAGATCCGCAACATCGGCATCTCGGCCCACATCGACTCGGGCAAGACCACGCTGACCGAGCGCATCCTGTACTACACCAACCGGATCCACGCGATCCACGAGGTGAAGGGCAAGGACGGCGCCGGGGCCACCATGGACTTCATGGAGCTCGAGAAGGAGCGCGGTATCACGATCCAGTCGGCCGCCACCTTCTGCGAGTGGGCCGACCACTTCATCAACATCATCGACACCCCGGGCCACGTGGACTTCACCATCGAGGTGGAGCGGGCCCTGCGGGTGCTGGACGGCGCGATCCTGGTGCTCTGCGCCGTGGGCGGCGTCCAGAGCCAGTCCATCACGGTGGACCGGCAGATGAACCGCTACAAGGTGCCCCGGATCGCCTTCGTCAACAAGTGCGACCGCACCGGCGCGAACCCGTACCGGGTGCTGGGCCAGCTGCGCGACAAGCTCCAGCACAACGCGGTGCTCATGCAGATCCCGATCGGGCTCGAGGCCGACCACCAGGGGGTGGTGGACCTGGTGAAGATGAAGGCCGTGTACTTCGACGGCGACAACGGCGAGCACCTTCGCTACGAGGACATCCCCGAAAGCCTCATGGAGGAGGCCCTGGCGCGGCGCGAGGAGCTCCTGGACGCCGCGAGCATGTTCGACGACGAGCTCATGGAGGCGGTTCTCGAGGAGCGGGCCACGGAGGACCAGATCCACGCCGCCATCCGCAAGGGCGTGCTGGCCCGGGAGCTCACCCCGGTGTTCATGGGCTCGGCCTACAAGAACAAGGGGGTCCAGCCCCTCCTGGACGCGGTGGTGCGCTACCTCCCCAGCCCCTACGACATCCAGAACGTGGCCCTCGACATGGAGCGCGACGAGGCCGAGGTGCCCCTCGCGTCCGATCCGGAAAAACCCACGGTGGGCCTGGCGTTCAAACTGGAGGACGGCCGGTACGGCCAGCTCACCTATGTGCGGGTGTACCAGGGCGTGATCCGCAAGGGCGACACCCTGGTCAACGCCCGGACGGGCAAGAAGTTCAAGGTGGGCCGCCTGTGCCGGATGCACGCGAACCAGATGGAGGAGATCGAGGCCTCCAACTCCGGGGACATCGTGGCCATGTTCGGGATCGACTGCGCCTCGGGCGACACGTTCTGCGCCGAGGGCATGCGGCTCACCATGACCTCCATGTACGTGCCGGAGCCGGTGATCAGCCTGGCCGTGTACCCCAAGGACTCCAAGAGCCAGGTGAACATGTCGAAGGCCCTGAACCGGTTCTCCAAGGAGGACCCGACCTTCCGGACCTTCGTGGACCCGGAGAGCGGCGAGACGATCATCCAGGGCATGGGGGAGCTCCACCTCGACGTGTACATCGAGCGGATGCGCCGGGAGTACAAGGCCGAGGTGGAGACCGGGCAGCCCCAGGTGGCGTACCGGGAGGCCATCTCCCAGCGGGCCGACTTCGACTACCTCCACAAGAAGCAGACCGGGGGCTCGGGCCAGTACGGCCGCGTGGCCGGGTACATGGAGCCCCTGGAGGAGGGCGAGTACGAGTTTGTGGACCAGATCGTGGGCGGCGTGATCCCCCGGGAGTACATCCCGTCGTGTGACAAGGGGTTCCAGGCCTGCCTCAAGAAGGGCAACCTGATCGGCGCCCCGATCACCGGCGTGCGGATCGTGATCAACGACGGCGCGGCCCACTCGGTGGACTCCTCCGACATGGCCTTCCAGCAGGCGGCCATCGGCGCCTTCCGGCAGGCCTACCCCAAGGCCAAGCCGATCATCCTGGAACCCGTCATGAAGGTGGTGGTGGAGACCCCCTCCGAGTTCCAGGGCCAGGTGCTGGCCACCCTGAACCAGCGCCGGGGCATGATCGTCGGGACCTCGGAGGACGGTCTCTACACCGTGGTGGAGGCCGAGGTGCCCCTGGCCGAGATGTTCGGGTACTCCACGGTGCTCCGGTCCGCCACCCAGGGCAAGGCCGAGTTCACCATGGAGTTCGCCAAGTACCGGCCGGTGCCCCAGAGTGTCGCCGAGGAACTCAAGAAAAAGTACCAGGAGGAGCTCAAGAAGGAGTCCGCGGCCTAAGGAAGGGTTTCCCATGGCCGTGCTGATCCGACTGAGCGACAGGAGTGCAAAAATGCTGAAAAGCGAACTCGTGGCCCGCAACCCCCTCCGGATCCTCGATCAGACCCGCGAAGGGGGCCTCGCCCCGGGGCAGGTCGGCCTGGTGGCCGCGCGGGCGGGCACCGGGAAGACCGCGTTCCTCATCCAGGTGGCGCTCGACAACCTCCTGCGGGGGAATCCGGTGCTCCACGTGAGCATCGGGGACACCGTGAACCACGTGAAGGCCTGGTACGAGGAACTGTTCCGGGACCTCGCCGACGGCTACGAACTCGAACGTAGCCGGGAGGTGTGGACCGAGGTCGAGCGCAACCGGTTCATCATGACCTTCCGGGTGCAGAGCTTCTCGGTCCAGAAACTGGAGGAACGCCTCGTCGACCTGGTGGAGCAGTCGATCTTCTCGCCCCGGACCGTGGTGGTCGACGGGTTCGACGCCGGCGACGACCTGGAGGCGATTCTCGAGGACCTCGGCGCGTTCGCCCGCAGCCGGGGGCTCAAGGTGTGGGTGGCGGTGCGCACCCACCGCGGCCAGGGCGAGCAGGACGACGAATGGGCGAACACCCTGCCGAAGGCCCAGCTCGCGCTGACCCTGGACCCCGGGCCGGAGGGGATCGAGCTCCGCGTGGTCCGGGCCCCGGGAACCCAGGGCGACGAGAACCCCCTGGTGCTCGACCCCCGCACCTTTCTCTTGAAGGCGGCGGTCTGAGCGGGTACCCGCCGCCCGATTCTTCCCTGCCCTTCCCCCCGAAGAGCGGGCCCCGGTGGAGTCCTCTGCCTCCCCGGGGCCCGTTTTTTTTTCGCCCCGCGACCCGGTCGTGGCCCCCCCGCTCCCCGGGGCTACAGCCCGAGCGGTTCGGGCACCAGGAGCACCCCCAGATCCGTGAGCCTGGGCCGGCGCTCCAGGATCTGGACGATCCGGCAGATGCGGTCGGGGCTCCGGCAGTCGACGCAACGGCCGGTGGTGGCGCACGGGGTCTTAAACGAAAGCCGGTGGGCGTTGGGCGGCGCCGCCCACTCCCGGATCCGGGCCCTCGCCGCCTCCACCGAGTCCACGATCTTGTTCGCCCCCGCCACGACGCGGACCTTTTTCGGCCCGAACGCCACGGCGCCCACCCGGTTCCCCGTGGCGTCCACGTTCACGATGCACCCGTCGAGGGTGATCGCGTTCGCGCCGGAAAGGAACAGGTCGCAGGTCAGCTGCCGGCGCATGATCTCCACCCGCTCCTCCGGCGTGAGCCCCGGCGCCCCGTGGATCAGGCACTCCTTTCCCAGGGCCGCCATCCGCTCCGGCATCCCGAGCTCCACCAGGGTGATGGAGCCCCCGAACCCCACGGTCCGGGCGTCGGCGGCCTCCGCCACGAGACGTTCGGCCGCCTCCTCTCGATTCCGGCACACCCATACGGTAAACCCGTGCTCCTCGAGGGCCTTCGCCGCGAGTTCCACCCGCCGCTCCGCTTGCCACCGCGCGTGTTCGTTCATCCGGACCTCCTCGGCCTTCGCTCTGCGGTCTTCGTCTCCGGACCGCGGTCGCCCGACCGGTCGGGACCGGGCCCACCGGCGACCGGAGACCGGCAACCGCGTCGATCAAAAACGCTCCACGAGCTTTTCAATGAGGTACGAACTCTCCCGGATCGCCTGCCCGGCAAAGGGCCCGAACCACTCGGCCACCCGCCGAAACTCCTCGATCAGGGCCTCCCGACCGCCCTCGTCCTCGAGGAGCCGTGCATTTTCCGCCGCCGCCTCGAGAAACCGGCGCAGGAGGGCCCGGCGGCCGGGAGTGGCCAGCATGATGTCGGCGTAGAGTTCCGGATCCTGCGCGAACAACCGCCCCACCATGCCGAGCTCCAGCCGGTAGATGGGGCTCGAAACCTCCAGCGTCCGCGCCAGGTCCACCCCCGTGCGGCACAGGAACTGCCCGAACACAAACGTGGCGAAATGGCGTAGCGCCTGCACCACCCCCATGATCTCGTCGTGCTCCTCCGGGGTGGAGCGCACGACCACGGCCCCCCACGCGGCCAGTTGCTCCAGCACCCAGGAGGAACGCTCCGGCTCCCGGGCCGGCGTGGCCACCACCACCTGCTTGTCGAGGCTCCGGGTCGTGGGACCGAACATCGGGTGCAGCCCCAGCACCGGTCCTGGGTGGGCCTCCAGCATGGCCCCCACGGGCTCGCGCTTGAGGCTCGCAAGGTCCGCGAGCACGCACCCCCGCGGGAGGTGGGGCGCCAACCGCCGGGCCGCCTCGGCCGTGGTCCCGATCGGGACGGCCAGGAGGGCGAGGTCGGCGCCCTCGGCCAACTCCCGCGCCCTCCCCCAGTCGTCCCGCTCCAACACCTCGGTGCGGTACCCCGCGGCGGAGAACCACTCGACCAGGCGCGCCCCCATCGCGCCCCGGCCACCGACCACGAGCACCTTGGCCCCGGGGCGCACCCCCGGCGCCCGGAGCCCCCGTGCCTGGGCCTCCCGCGAGGCCCGCACGATCGCCCGGAACACGTCTTCGACGAGATCCGGGTCCAGCCCCGCCTCCCGGGCCTGTTCCCGCCGGCGGGAGATCAGATCCTCCTCCCGGGCGGGGTGGTACACCGGAAGCCCCAGCCGCCGCTTGTGGTCGGCCACCCGGGCCACCACCCGGCGCCGCTCGGCCAGAAGGGAGACCAGGTCTCGGTCGATCCGGTCGATCTCGGCCCGCAGCCCCTCGAGGGTGTCGTTTGGGTCCGACGTCCGTTTCTCGCTCACCCCGGGTTCATCCTCCCTCCAACGTCGCGGTTTCGCAGCGGGCCGGCCCTTCCCGAATCTCGGCCCTGGGGACGACGACGCGCCGCCCGGCGCCCGTGTATACCATGGGGCCCCCGGCGGCTCCAACCGGGTTCCGCTCCGGGGCGGCCCTGTGCTATAAGGCCGGATTCCGTTACACCGAGGAGGACAGGAGATGGACCTCACCCCTCGCCCGCTCGCCCGCTCGCTGGCGGCCTGCGCCGTGGCGATCTCGGTTGCGGCCCCGGCGCACGCGCTCGTGGACATCCCCTTGTGGGAGCCGAACGCCCGGGCCGTCTCCGACCTCGCCGCCTCGTCCGGGGTGGCCCGGCCGGCCGACCCGGCGGCGGGCCCGTTGGACGACGTTTTGTACCTGGAGGCCTACCGGGCGCTCCGGGCCCGGGGGCTCGTCGATCCCCTGGGGGAGCGCCTGGAGCGCTGGGCCGGGGCGCGGGCCGACGGCGGGCTCCATTGGGAGACCCTCGTACCCGACCTCACGGTGCGCACGTATTGGGCCAACGAGGACACCCGCGACCGGCCCCTTTACGGAACCGCCGGGGACACCCTCGAAGACGGCTGGACCACCTTCCTGAACGCCTCGGGGGCGGCGTTCTGGGGCGACCGGGTGGCCGGCGCCTACGAACTCCAGTTCGCCCGGGAACCCGGGGACTTCTCGTTTCGGGTGAAGCGGCTCTATCTCAAGGGCGTGTGGGGCAAGTGGTCGCTCAAGGTGGGCCGGGACGCCGAACGCCTGGGCCCGGGCTACCACGGCAGCCTGCTACTGGACGCCAACGCCCCCACCTACGACTACTGGCGGATCCGCACCGAGGAACCCCTGTTCCTGCCCGGTAGCCTCGCGCTGCTCGGGGGCTTTCGGTTCATGGTGTTCAACGCCTATCTCTCGGACGGCGATCCCGACCCGGCCGATTCGCGCTACGGCAGCGGGGTGAACCCGGTACACGACCCCCGGCTTCTCGGGATGCGGGCCTCCTACCACCCCACGTCCTGGCTCGACCTGGGGGTCAACCGGGCCATCCTCTACGGCGGGAAGGGCCGGGAGGTGTACGACACCCCCAAGGACTGGTGGGAACTCTTCACGGCCACAAATGAAAACGTCGATCCCGGCGAAAGCCACCGCTACGACAACGACCAGTACGTGTCGCTCGACCTCACGGTGCGGCTTCCGTTCCTGAACGGTTGGGGGCCGCTGAAGGGCGGCAAGGTGTACTGGGAGTACGGGGCCACCGACATCATCTCCAAGTGGCAGGGCGAGGACACCGGCAACTGGGAACCGTTCCAGCTCAACCGGGTGGCGAACCTGGCCGGCCTCTACCTCACCACCGCGGTCACGGAATTCCGCTTCGAGTGGGCCGAGACCGACACCCCCTGGTACCGGAACGGCCAGTATCCCCAAGGCTACACGTACCGGGGCTACCCTCTGGGCCATCACATGGGGGGCGACGCCCAAAACTGGTTCTTCGAACTCTCGCGCCACTTCGGTCCCGGTTGGCGGGCCCGGGTGAGCCTCGATCTCGAGGAGCGGGCCCGGAGCACCGGAACGGAGGAGCGACGGGCCGAGTGGGGCTTCGGGCTTGAGGCCCGGAGGGTCCGCCTGTGGGACGTTCCCTTGGAGGTCCGGGCCAACGCCATGTGGGCCCGGGTGGCAAACGCCCTCGACACCGTCGACCGGGACGATCGGACCGAACTCTTCCTCGGGCTCGAGGCAACGACCCGGTGGTTCTGAGGGCCCGTCGTCTGCCTCGAGTGAACCGGCGGACCGGCCGACTGCGGCCGCCCCGTGGCCGGGGACCGCAGCCCCCGGCGCGAAGACCCCCCCGGGGAGAGACGGAGCCTTTTCCGGCGTGCCGGTGTCCCACCCTAGATCGCACGAGAGGGTTTTCTCCATGAACCGATTCGCCCGCGTCCTCTTCGCCCTCGCCTTCGCCGCCGCCCCGTTGGGCCTGGCCCGGGCGGCCGGCCCGTCCCTGCCGCAGCCGGCGTTGGGAGCCCCAAAGATCCCGGGACTCCCCCCTGGGATCGACGTGAACCGGCTGCTCCAGCAGATGCAGGGGGGGGCGGTTCCGGTTCCGGCGCCAGAGCCTAAGGAAGAGCGCACTGCGCAACGGCCTACACGCAGAACGGGTCCGGAGGAGGAGTTCCGCTCCCTTGCCCGGCGGGACCTCTGGGACGGTTCGCTCACTCCGGCGAAGGCGGAGCGCTTGATCTCCCGCGCTGAGGAACTCGGGGTGGATCCGGCCCTCGCGCGGGCCATCCTGGACGACATCGCCGAGGAACGTACGGAACGTATCCGGAGCGCCTTGGCCGACGTGAAAGCGCTCAGACAGGCGGGCGACCTCGACGAGGAAGCCCGGGCGTGGCTGCTCCGCAAATGGATGGACCTCGGGGACTCCCAAGAAGAGGCGGAGAAGCTCCTGGAGTACGCCCTGGAACGGCTTCATCGCCTGGACGTGTACCGCTCCATCTTGGAGGCGTTTCGCTCGGACGGCGTGATCACGGCGACGGAGCGAACGATGTTGGACGAACGGCGGGCCCAACTGGGCCTGACCGACGACGACCACGTGGCGGTGGAAGCGGAACTCGAGGAGGAGGGCCCCGCCCCCGTACTGGACGTGTACGAACAACTCC
>CAZUYO010000081.1:0-10857 GCA_964624725.1 uncultured Thermodesulfobacteriota bacterium | reverse complement strand
CTTCCCAGCCTTTTCGACGGAGGTCCCATGGACGTTGCCAAGTACATCCGGGACGAGAAGGACGTGATCCTCGACGTGATCCTGCCCTCGGGGATCCACGTGAAACCCAAATACGGCCCCGAGGACCTGGAGGCGATCGGGTTCGATTACAAGAAGGACCTCGGGGAGCCGGGGGAGTACCCCTTCACCCGGAACATCTTTCCCCAGGGGTACCGCACCCGGGAATGGACCACCCGGCAGTACACGGGGTTCGGCACCCCCCGGGAGACCAACGAGCGGTTCAAGCTCATGATCTCCCACGGCCAGACCGGCCTCAACGTGGCCTTCGACCTGCCGACCCAGATGGGGCTCGACTCCGACCACCCCATGGCCGAGGGCGAGGTGGGCCGGGTGGGCATGGCAGTGGACAGCCTGCGGGACTTCGAGGTGGCCTTCGACGGGATCGACCTCCACCGGGTCGGAACCGGGCTCACCATCAACGCCGTGGCCTCTGTGATGCTCGCCATGTACCAGGCCGTGGGCGAGAAGCTCGGGTTCGACCGCACCAAGATCTCGGCCACGCCCCAAAACGACATCCTGAAGGAGGTGATCGGCCGGGGCGCCTGGATCTACCCGCTGGAGCCCGCCATCCGGCTCATCGGCGACACCATCGAGTACTCCATCAAGGTCATGCCCCGCACGAACCCGGTGAGCGTGTGCGGGTACCACATCCGGGAATCGGGAGCCACGCCGGCCCAGGAGATGGCCTACGCGTTCCTCATTGCCAACGCCTACATCGACGAGGTGGTGCGCCGGGGCTACGAGCCCGACGAGTTCGTGGGCCGGTTCAGCTTCAACTTCAACATCTTCGGGAATCTCTGGGAGCAGGTCGCAAAATTCCGTGCAGGACGCAAGGTTTGGGCAACAAACCTAAAGGAGAAGTACAAGGTCAAGAACCCCAGGAACCTCTGGCTCCGGGGGCTCTTTGCCGGGGGCGGTTCCGGGCTTACCAAGGCCGAGCCCGAGAACAACATCATCCGGGGGGCCTACTACGCCCTGGCGGCGGCCCTGTCCGGGGCCCAGACCACGGCCCTGTGCTCCTTTGACGAGGCCTACACCATCCCCACGCCGCGGGCGGCGCTTCTGAGTCTTCGCACCTGCCAGATCCTCATGGAGGAGGTGGGGCTCCGGGACACCGTGGATCCCCTGGCCGGCTCCTACTTCGTCGAGACCCTCACGAAGCAGATGGAGGAGAAGATCTGGGAGGAGATGGAGGAGATCGAGGCCAAGGGCGGGATCGTGGAGTGCGTGAAGAGCGGCTACGTCCAGCGAAAGCTCGCCCGCCAGGCCTACGAGTTCGAGCGGGCCCTCCAGACCGGCGAGATCGTGAAGGTGGGGGTGAACAAGTACGCCTCCGGCGAGGAGGAAGCCGAGGTCGAACTCCACGAGTACAACGAGGCCTGGGCCGAGGAAAAGATCCGGGAGCTTCGGGATCTCAAGCGCTCCCGGCCGGCCGCGCCGGTGACCGAGGGGCTCAAGGCCCTGGAGGCGGCGGCCCGGTCGGGCGAGAACGTGATGCCGGCGCTGGTCGAGTGCTGCCGGGCCTACTGCACGGTGGGCGAGATGGCCGACGTGTTCCGGGAGGTGTTCGGCACGTTCCAGGAGCCGAGGATCTTTTGAGGCGGTCTGCGGTCGTGGATCGTTCGTCGCGGGTCGCGGGTCGTTCGTCGTTGTTTGCTCGGGGCCGAGGCCCTGCGAGGTGACGCTGCGGAGCCGGAACCACGATGGTTTTCGCCGTCTAGCGTTCCAGCTTTCCAGCTTTCTAGCTGTTTAGCCTCCGAAGGAGCAACCCATGGGCTACAAGATCGGGATCGACGTCGGGGGAACCTTCACCGACTTCCTCCTCACCGAGGAGGACGGCACGAGCCACATCTACAAGGTGCTCTCCACGCCGAAGGACCCCTCCATCGCCACGATCCAGGGCATCGAGGAGATGGCCCGGGACCGGGGGCTCACGACCCAGGCGTTCCTCTCCCAGGTCACGACCATCGTGCACGGCACCACGGTGACCACCAACGCCACCCTGACCTACACCGGCGCCAAGACCGGGCTTCTCACCACCAAGGGGTTTCGCGACGCCCTCGAGATGCGCCGGGGCATCCGGGAGGAGCAGTACAACAACCGCTACCCCAACGCCCGGCCCGTGGTGGAGCGGTACCTGCGGCTGCCGGTCACCGAGCGGGTGGACTACAAGGGCGACGTGGTGGAGCCCCTGGACGAGGAGAGCGTGCGGGCCGCCCTGGAGACGTTCCGGAAGGAGGGGGTCGAGGCGGTGGCCATCTGCTTCATGAACGCCTTTGCCAACCCCGCCCACGAGCGCCGCACGGCCGAGATCGTGCGCGAGGCGCTTCCCGAGGCGTTCCTGTCGGTCTCGACCGAGGTGCTGCCGGCGATCCGGCTGTACGACCGGGTGTCCACCACGGCGCTCAACGCCTACGTGGGGCCGGTTCTGACCCGCTACCTCACGAGCCTGATCCGAAAGCTCCAGGACCTGGAGTACAAGGGGATCCTCCTCATCATGGCCTCCAACGGCGGGGTGATCTCCCCCGAGGCGGCCATGGCGAAGCCGGCGACCACGCTCCTTTCCGGCCCGGCCGGCGGGCCGGTGGCCGGGCTCGCCTTCGTGCGCGGCCAGGGGTACGAGGACTGCATCACCTGCGACATGGGGGGCACCAGCTTCGACGTGGCCCTGGTGAAGGACGGAAAGCCCCTGACCACCACCGAAGGGAGCATCAACCGCCTGCGGATCAGCCTGCCCATGCTCAACGTGGTCACCATCGGCGCCGGCGGCGGGTCCATCGGCTGGATCGACGAGGGCGGGCTCCTGCGGATGGGGCCCCAGAGCGCCGGGGCCGACCCGGGGCCGGCCTGCTACGGCCGGGGCGGGACCCTGCCCACCTGCACCGACGCGGACCTCGTCCTGGGCTACCTGGACCCCGACTTCTTCGCCGGGGGCCGGATGCCCCTGGATCTCGAGGCCGCCCGGCGGGCCATCGAGGAACACGTCGCCCGCAAGCTGGGCTACACGGTGGAGGAGGCGGCCGCCGGCATGTACGACGTGATCAACGTGAGCATGGCCGCCGCGGTGCGGGAGATCGCGGTGAACAATGGGTACGACCCCCGGGACTTCCCCCTGGTCACGGCCGGGGGCGCCGGGCCGAACCACGCCTGCATGATCGCGCTGGAACTCGGCATCCCCGTGATCCTGGTGCCCCGGGAGAGCTCGATCTTCTGCGCGGCGGGCATGCTGCGCTCCGACCTCAAGCACGATTTCGTGCGCACCTATCCGGTGCGGCTCGATGCGTTCGACCCCGAGCGGTTCCGGGCCCTGTGCCGGGAGATGCGCGACGAGGGGGTGCGACAACTGGCGGCCGAGGGCATCCCCGAGGACCGGGTGGACACCCACGTGGTGCTCGACCTTCGCTACGTGCGCCAGTACCACGAGGTGAGCGTGGAGGTGCCCTGGGACGAAGCCTGGACCGCCGACCCCGAGGCCTTCGCCGCCCGGTTCCATCCCCAGCACGACGCCCTGTACGGGTACCACCTGGCCGACAAGGGCACCCCGGTGGAGCTCATCAACATCCGGGTCACCACGATCGGCCGCACCGAAAAGCCCAAGCTCCAGCCCGAGCCCTTTGCGGGCGAGGATCCCTCGGCCGCGTTCAAGCGCACCCGGCCGGCCTATCTGCCCAAGGAGAAGCGGTTCGCCGACGTGCCCGTGTACGACGGCATGAAGCTCCGGCACGGCAACCGGATCGCCGGGCCGGCCATCATCGAGCAGGTGAACACCACCACCTTCGTGAGCCCCGAGTTCTCGGTGGTGGTGGACCCGCTCGGAACCTACACCCTGTACCTCAAGGAACGGGAAGACGAGATGCTGCGGAGGGTTCTGGGATGAGCCAGGTCGCGATCGACAAGGTGCTGGTGTCCATCCTCCAGCGCCGGCTGAAGAGCATCACGGAAGAGATGAGCATCGCCATGACCCGGACCACCCGCAGTCCGATCCTCTGCGAGGCGAAGGACTTCGTGACCGGGCTCTACGACGCCAAGGGCAACATGCTGGAGCAGACGGAGAACCTTCCGATCCTCGCCTTCAGCCTGGCCCCGGTGTGCAAGTACATCATCGAGTACTTCGGCGACGAGATCTACCCGGGGGACGTCATCTTCCACAACGACGTGTTCAGCATGGGGAACCAAAACAACGACGTCGCCGTGTACAAGCCCATCTTTTTCGAGGGCGAACTCGTGGCGTGGGCGGCCTGCAAGGGCCACCAGGCCGACATCGGCGGCGCGGTGCAGGGGGGCTACAACCCCCAGGCCACCGAGGTGTGGCAGGAGGCCCTGCGGATCCCGCCCGTGAAGGTGATCGAGCGGGGGAAGCTCCGCAAGGACGTCTGGGACCTCATCTTCGCCAACATCCGGCTCGACATCGTCGAGGAGGACATGCGGGCCGAGATCGGCTCGTGCGTGGTGGGGGAGCGGGGGGTCCTGAAGATCCTGGAGCGTTACGGTCGCGAGGTGTTCGAGGCCCACAAGGAGTACCTGTTCGACGCCACCGAGCAGATGATGCGCCAGGAGATCCGCACGATCCCCGACGGCGTGTACCGCGGCGAGGCCACGGCCTACTACGACGGCAAGAACCCCGGCTCCGAGTACACCATCCGGGTCACCATCACGGTCCGGGACGGCGAGATCCATTTCGACTACACCGGCACCGATCCCCAGACCCCCGGGTTCGTGAACGGCACCTTCACCTCGAGCGCGTCGGCCACGATCCTGACCTTCCTCCAGATGGTGAACCCCAACATCCCCCACAACGAGGGGATGGTGCGGCCCATCCAGATCACGATCCCCGAGGGCACGATCCTCAACGCGGCCTACCCGGCGGCCACGACCTACGGGAACCACCTGTGCCCCAACAACGCCGACGCCATCATGCGGGCGCTGGGCCCGGTGATCCCCGAGCGGGTCACCGCGGAGTGGAACGAACTGCTGTGCAGCCTGAGCACCGGTTCCGATCCGCGCAAAGGGGGGGAACCCTTCGTGGACATCTTCTTCATGGGCATGAAGGGCGGCTCGGGCGGCATCTACGGGTGCGACGGGTACGACCACATCGGCATGATCGACGCCTCGGGCGGGGTGCTCGACCAGGACTACGAGATGTTCGAGCAGCAGACCCCCCACCGGCTGATCCGGCACGAGTACTGGTGCGACTCGGCCGGGGCCGGCCGCTGGAGGGGCGGCCTGGGAGTGGAGACCGAGTTCCTGGTGGGGGGGGAGAACGTGAAGATCGTGACCTTCGGCGACGGCGACGTGGAGCCGGCCCGGGGCGCCGTGGGCGGCAAGGACGGCACCCTCAACGTGATCAAACTGCGCTACCCGGACGGCCGCTGGTACACCTGCACGAGCAAGGACCTCGTGGAGAACGTGCCGGCCGGAACCCTCTACTTCCAGCAGGCCGGCGGCGGGGGCGGCTGGGGGAACCCCCTGGAACGGGACCCGGCCAAGGTGCTGAAAGACGTACGTAACGGCGTGGTTTCCCTGGAACGGGCCCGGGAGGACTACGGGGTGGTCATCGACCCGGCGACCTGGACCGTGGACGAGGCCGAAACCGCAAAACTGCGCAGGAGCCGAGCACCATGAGCACCACGTTCCTACCGGCGATCCGGGACGAACGGGAACTCGCCGAGATCCAGCTCGAGGGGCTTCGCTGGACCGTGCGCCACGCGTACGAGGGTTCGGAGTTCTACCGGCGGCGGTTCGACGAGGCGGGGGTGCGGCCGGAGCAGATCAAGACCCTGGACGACATCCAGCGCCTTCCGTTCACCACGGCCAACGACCTGCGGGACGGATACCCGTTTCCCCTGCTGAGCGTGCCCACCGACCAGGTGGTGCGAATCCACTCGTCGTCGGGCACCACGGGCAAGCGAAAGATCCTGTCCTACACCCGCAAAGACGTGGAGGACTGGACCGGGTTCTTCGCCCGCTGCTACGAGATGGCCGGCGTCGGGCCGGGCGACCGGGTCCAGATCGCCGTGGGGTACGGGCTCTGGACGGCCGGGGTGAGCTTCCAGGCGGGGTGCGAGGCGGTGGGGGCGATGGCCCTTCCGGTGGGGCCCGGGAACGTAGACCTGCAGTGCCAGTTCCTGGTGGACCTCCAGCCCACCGTGGTGTGCTGCACGGCCAGCATGGCGCTCCTCTTGGCCGAGGAGGTGGAGCGCCGGCACCTCCGGGACCGGATCCGGCTCAAATCCGTGATCCAGGGGTCGGAGCGGTGCAGCGACCGGATGCGCCGCCGGATCCAGGAGGGCCTCGGCGTGGAGCACGTGTTCGACATCACCGGCATGACCGAGCTCTACGGCCCCGGCGCCGGGATCGACTGCCAACACCACCAGGGCATCCACTACTGGGCCGACATCTACATCCTCGAGATCCTCGACCCCCAGACCCTGAAGCCGGTGCCCGAGGGCGAGATCGGCGAGATGGTGGTCACCACCCTGAAGAAAGAGGCGAGCCCGCTGATCCGGTACCGCACCCGCGATCTGACCCGGGCCCTGCCGGGGCGGTGCCCCTGCGGTTCGGTGTTCCCGCGCCACGACCGGATCCTGGGCCGGGACGACGACATGTTCATCTACCGGGCCGTGAACATCTACCCGGGCCAGATCGACGAGATCCTCTCGGAGGTGCCCGGCGTGTCGAGCGAGTACAACATCGTGCTCGAACGCCGCCAGGGCCGGGACTACATGACGATCTTCGTGGAGCGCGACCCGGCCGGCGACCCGCTCAAGGACGAACGGATCGAGGCGGAGATCGAGCACCGGATCAAGAGCCAGATCATGGTGTCGGCCGAGGTGCGGGTGGTGGACTACGCGAGCCTCCCCCGCAGCGAGAAAAAGTCCAAGCGCGTCTTCGACAAGCGCTGAGAGGGAGGATTCCCCATGGCCCACAGAGGCTTTTCGTACCTGAGGCCGACCACGGTGGGGGAGGCGCTGGGGCTCCTGGCGGACCTGGGGCCCGACGCGATCCCCGTGGCCGGGGCGACCGACGCGTGGGTGAACCTGCGGGCCGGGAAGATCGCCCCCAAGGCCCTGGTGTCCCTGCGCAACGTGCCCGAGCTCAAGGGGCTCCGGAAGACCGAGCACGGCTTGGTTCTGGGGGCCTGCGTGACCCACGCCGAGATGGAGGACGACCTCTGGGTGGCCGAACGGCTCCCGGCCCTCCACACGGCCTGCTCCGGGGTGGGGTCGCGCCAGATCCGCAACGTGGCCACGGTGGGCGGAAACCTCTGTAACGCCGCCCCGTCGGCCGACTCGGCCGTGGGGCTTCTGCTCTACGACGCGGTGTGCCGGATCGAGGGGCCCTCGGGCCACCGGGACGTGCCCCTCACCGAGTTTTTCACCGGGCCGAACCACACGGTGCTCGCGCCCGGGGAGATCCTCTCCGAGGTCCGGGTGGACCTGCCGGAGGGCCGGACCTTCGCCGGGTACCGGAAGGTCACCCGCCGGAAGGCCGTGGAACTGCCCATGATCGGCATCGGGGTCCGGGTCACCCTGGACGGCGGCGGCGCCGTGGGGGAGGCCCGGGTCGCCCTCGGGGTGGCCGGGCCCACGCCCCTGCGGGTGCGGGAGGCGGAGGCGTGCCTGGAGGGCCGGGCGCTCACCCCGGAGACCGCCCGGGAGGCCGCCGAGATCGCGGCCCGCGAGGCCCGGGTGCGCGATTCCTGGCGGGGCGAGGCCTGGTACCGCCGGGAGATGATCCGGGTCTGGATCCCCCGCCTCCTGGAGGAGGCCGGGGCGTGGAGCGGCTAGGAAGATGGACGCTAGGAGGCTAGAAAGCTAGGAGGCTAGGAAGCTGGAAGGCTGGAAGGCTGGAAGGCCGGGACCTAGCCCCCTTCCGGCCGCTTCGGCTGGGCGGGGGAGTTCCGGCTGGCAACGAGTTCATCGGTCTGCGTGGCCGCCGAGCTGCCTAGCCGCCCGGCCGCCTAGCATGGACACAGGAGTCTACCCATGGAACGCGTGACCATCCGGTTCACGGTGAACGGCGAATCCGTCACCCTCGGGGTGAGGCCCGACTGGAATCTGCTTCGGGTGCTCCGGGAGGAGTTGGAACTCACCGGCGCCAAGGAGGGGTGCGGGGCCGGGGAGTGCGGCGCCTGCACGGTGATCGTGAACGGCAAGGCCGTGAACGCGTGCCTCTTTCCCGCGGTGGAGGCCGACGGCGCCGAGATCACCACGATCGAGGGGTTGGCCCAACCCGGGGGGGACCTCCACCCGATCCAGCGCGCGTTTCTGGAGAAGGGCGCCGTGCAGTGCGGGTTCTGCACCCCGGGCATGATCCTCTCGGCCAAGGCGCTCCTCGACCGGGTGCCGGTGCCCAGCGAGGAGGAGATCCGCACGGCCCTGGCCGGGAATCTGTGCCGCTGCACCGGGTACGTCCAGATCATCGAGGCCGTGCAGGCGGCCGCCGAGGAGTTGAGCCGATGAGCGCGTGCGCTGTGGTGGGAAGGCCGATCCCCAAGGCGGACGGACCCCAGAAGGTCACGGGCCGCACGATCTACATCCACGACCTCCAGATCCCGGGGATGCTCTACGGGAAGATCAAGTACAGCGACCGGGCGAGCGCCCGCATCGTCTCCATCGACACCTCCGAGGCCGAAAAGGTGCCCGGGGTGAAGGCCGTGATCACGGCCTACAACACCCCCGAGATCCGGTTCGGGTTCCTCAAGGACAACACCGCCTTGAAAAAGGACCGGGTGCGCCAGTACCGGGACGAGATCGCGGCCGTGGCGGCCACCAGCCCCGAGGCGGCCGAGGAGGCCCTGGCGAAGATCCGGGTCGAGTACGAGGACCTGCCGGCCGTGTTCGACCCCGAGGAGGCCCTGGGGTCCGAGGCCCCGCTCCTGCACGAGACCGACGCCCGGGGCAAACCCCTCAAGGACAACCGGCTCCGGCTGCCCTGGCGGGTCGAGGCCGGCGACGTGGAGGCCGGGGAGAAGGCCTCGGCCTACGTGGCCGAGGGGGAGTACGAGGTGGGCTGGGTGACCCACTGTTGCCTGGGGACCTCCGGGTGCATCGCGTCGTTCGACCCCCAGGGAAACCTCACCATGTACTCCAACACCCAGATCCCGAGCCTGGCCAAGGCCGACTACGTGGAGGCCCTCAAGGCCATGGGCCTCCGGGGCCGGGTGCGGGTCGTGAACGCCGCCATCGGGGGCGGGTTCGGCTCGAAGCTCGACACCTACGCCCACGAGTACATCGCCATCCTCCTCGCCCACCGGACCGGCCGGCCGGTGAAGATCGTGTTCGACCGGGAAGAGGAGTTCTTCGCCACCTCGCCCCGGCAACCGGTGAAGGTGAAGGTCCGGCAGGGCTGCGACGCCGAGGGCCGGCTCACGTTCCGGGAGATCTCGATGCTCCTCGACAACGGGGCCTACACCTCCTGGGGCGCCACCACGCCCACGGTCATGATGATGCCGGCCACGAGCCTCTACCGGGTGCCCAACGTGCGGTTCCAGGCCACCTGCGTGTACACGAACAACACCTACTGCCAGGCCATGCGGGGCTACGGCACGCCCCAGGTCACCTTCGCCATCGAGTGCAACCTGGACGAACTGGCCGAGAAGGCGGGCCTCGACCCCCTGGAGATGCGGCTTCGCAACGCGAACCAGCCGGGCGAGGTGACCCCCCAGGGGTTCAAGGTGACCACCTGCGGCCACCGGGAGTGCATCGAGGAGGTGGCGAAACGCCTGGGCTGGGCCGAGCGGCGGTCGAGGCCCCGGGGCGACGGCCGAAAGCGCCGGGGGGTGGGCCTGGCCTGCCTCGTGCACGTGGGGGGCGGGGCCAAGATCTACCGGTCCGACGGGTGCGGCACCCTGATCAAGGTGGACGACTTCGGCAACGTCGACGTGTTCAGCGGCTCGATGGACATCGGCCAGGGCCTCGACACGGTGCTCCGGCAGATCGTGGCCGAGACCCTGGGGGTGGGGGTCGACCGGGTCAACGTGGTGGTGGGCGACACCGACGTGTGCCCCTGGGACGTGGGGGTCCACGCCTCCCGGTCCACCTTCGTGGCCGGGAACTCGGCGCTGCGGGCGGCCGAGATGGTGCGCGACCAGATCCTCGAGTTCGCAAGCCACCTCCTGGAGGCGCCCCCCGAGATCCTGGCCCTGGAAAACGGCCAGGTGGTGTGCCGGGAGGACCCGTCCAAGAACATGCCGCTCGAAAAGCTGCTGCGCCGGGCCCACTTCGCCAAGTCGGGGAACACCATGTTCATGGCGGCCCAGTTCTACGAGCCGCCCACCGACATGCTGGAGGGGGATTTCAAGGGCAACTACTCCTGCACCTACACCTGGGGCTGCCACGGGGTGGAGGTGGAGGTGGACACCGAGACCGGCCAGGTGGAGATCCTGAACTACATCGCGGCCCACGACGTGGGCCGGGCGATCAACCCGATGCTGCTGCGGGGCCAGGTGCAGGGGGCGGCCATGATGGGCATCGGGTACGCCCTGACCGAGGAGATGATCTTCGAGCAAGGGAAGCTCAAAAACCCCAACTTCCGGGATTACAAGATCCTCACCGCGGCCGACGCGGTGAAGGTGGAGCCGGTGCTCGTGGAGACCGAGGACCCCCAGGGGCCCTTCGGCGCCAAGGGGATCGGGGAGCCGGGTCTCGTGCCCTCGGCCCCGGCGATCGCCAACGCCATCTACGACGCCGTGGGCGTGCGGCTGCGCCGGCTGCCCATGAAGCCGGAACGGGTGCTCCGGGCGATCCGGGAGGGGGGAGGGTAGGAGAGGGTCCCCCCCTCACCCCGGCCCTCTCC